>CAJWRL010000032.1 GCA_913046125.1 uncultured Gammaproteobacteria bacterium | reverse complement strand
CAAACATATCTAGATCATTTTTAAAGTTTTTCTGCACCTCTTCCTTGATGATCTTTTTAAACATTTCTATTTTTTTTGATTCATACATTATAGAATAGCCCTCTCTCAATTCATCAGAGGCCTGAGTAAGGAGGTTTTTATAATATATTCCACCTCCAGTTTCACAAATAAATGGGAAACTTGTATTAAATTTTTTTTGCATATTAACAATTTCATCAAAAGTCTTACTAGAGTTATAGATCAATATATGATTGTGTTGATGTAGTGTCTCGGCAATTTCAATATTCTTTCCCTCAAAGAATGTATCGTTATTAATTAAGGTTCCATCAATATCTGTAAATACCAAAAGAGTGGTTTTTTTTAAATCAAAATTTATAACATTTATATTATCTACCTAAAGATATGCAATTTATATGCCGTTATCATCTTTTTGGCATGATTCATGCTACTAAATAAATGTGAAGAACATTAATTTGCATAGACATAAGATTTTCAGAAAAACTAAGGACGTTCTTTTCTTTGATATCACAATGCCGAAATCTAATGCATCTGATCTTGTAATACACGATTCTGCAGCTGTCTCTCCTCCTGATGATAGTCTAGGTAATAAGCAATTTTATGTACATTATCATCAGGTAGATAACAACAGAGTTGTTCATGGTTCAAGGACTTTTGAATTAATTAATTTTGAGTGGGATAAGCCATATCAAATTGTAAAGCTTGATCGCGACAGTGGTGCATTGAGAATACCTAAGAAAACTTATCATAGATCCGTATCATGCGATAGCGGATCCATAGTAATAAATCAATCTGAGAGAGATGATCTATTTCAAGCAAAAAAAGAGTTCAAACCTGTCTCGATCGTAAAAAATGAAAAACTTGCCAACATTCTTAAAACAGTGAAGCCACTAATTGTCAAGATTTAGTATATTTTTTGCTATGGAATTATTTATAAATTTCTAATAATCTAGATATTCTCTCAATTACCCTTTTTTTACCCAATAGAAAGCAAAGATCATCTATAGAGGGTGCATTCAATTTACCAGTTGTAGCAAATCGAATTAGTGGCCCTATATCTTTAAACTTAAGCTTGAGATCTTCACATGATGACTTAACACAGGCACTTATTGACGGCTTGTCATTGAAATCTATAGTAAAAAATTTAGTAACAATATCTTTCAGTATTTTTATAGTCTGAGTTTTTTCATACTTCGCAATTGTATTAAAATCGTAATGAATCTCATCCTGGTAAAAATATGTAATGCTACTAGCAATATTTTTAAGAGAGAATTCTCTCTCAATTCCGAGAAGTAATATATTTTTTAGATAATCATCATTTGATACTTTATTTGGAAGATTTTGTTCTTGTAAGTATGGAAGTATTTGCTCTGCTACATTATCAATGTCATCATTTTTGATATAGTGTTGATTTAACCAGTTCAATTTATCAATATCAAAAGTTGCTGCGGATTTGGTAACCCGACCTAAATCAAAAAGCTCTAACAGTTCCTCAATACTGAAAATTTCTTTATCACCATGCGACCAACCGGTTTTGACTAAATAATTTATCAAAGCATCAACTCTGTACCCTTGCCTGAGAAAATGATTTATATCCACTGCCCCATGTCTTTTTGATAATCTCTTACCATCAGTCCCATGAATCATAGGAAGGTGACAAAAGATGGGAACATCCGCCTCAAATGATTTGAAAAGATTTACTTGTACAGGTAAGTTACTTAAGTGATCATCTCCTCTGATGAGATGCGTTATTTCCATATCAATGTCATCTACCACAGACGTAAGATTATAAGTGGGTACACCATTTGATCTAAGAATTACAACATCAAAAAAAATTTTTGGATCAAATTTTATTTCTCCGTGAACAGAATCACTGATGCTAACTATACTTTCTCTCTGATTCCTAAATCTGATAACATGTCCTTCTTTGTTAAGCCTATTATCATAGGCAAGAGCTAAATCAGTCTCTCTTGTCTTTTCATTTTTCTCCACTTTGTCATAGTAAGCCAAATCTTTGTTGAGAAGTTCCTCAACTTTATCAATGTAGTGATTGAATCTCAGTGATTGATACGTAATTTCATCATCATGTTCCAGGCCGAGTTGTTTGAGTGCTGAGATGATTGAGTCTTTGAATTCATCTGTGCTTCTGGAAGTATCCGTATCATCTATTCTAAGGAAGAATTTTCCTTTATTTTTTCTTGCATACAACCAGCTATACAGAGCTGTTCTAACACCTCCTATATGAAGCCATCCAGTGGGACTAGGTGCAAATCTTGTGTTTACTGTCATAAGGTCATCTTAAAATTATCTACTATTGCTCCAGGCAATCTTGCACTTGATGTTGATCTTTCTTCATATGTTCCAGAGTCAATCAATAATTCTCTGTTTGATGTGAGGCCTATTAGGTTTTCACCAAGCATACTATATACACTGTCATCAAAGCGCATAGTATTTATAGGGGCTGTAAGTTGACCATTCTCTACTACAAAACACCCAAACCTTGTTAACCCAGTCATCCTTGCATTATTTCGATCAGAAAAATTAAGATACCAGAGATTACTTATATAGAGTCCGTTATTGATTGTGCTTAAGATTGTATCATCATCAATAGCACCTGCTGTCATATCAATAGAATATGGATACTCAGAAATACTCGATGCATTATGAGCTACCGAGTATTCAAGAGATGACCGTGGAGAGGTTAGAGATTCAGTAAACTCGCCGTCTTTGATCATATTTATTACGTCTGGCTTTATAAAACCATCAGAACTGAAGTTAGCAGAAATCCCTCCTTTAATGTTTTCATCAATTGATACTGAAGCATGAAGTGATTTTTCGCCTTTACTCAATAAATGCAATGGGCTTGTCCCAATTTTGTTTGCTTTATAGCTAAATCCTCCCCAAGACATCATGTCAATTATTTCATTTAATGCTGAAGGTTCTAAATATACCGTGTATTCACCTTTTGGTATGGTCCTAGGTGATTGGGATAATATTTTGAGTTTTTTGATTCCTTGGTCAAGGTTAGTCTCAAATTCCTCATTATTCCATTTTTTAGAAGAATAATTTAATTTTATTGCATTGTTGTTTTCATTATATATCGAATAATCAAAACTGAAAGAGTAATCACTATGCCAATTAAACTGACCTAATGAATTAGCTAGCCCTGTGTAGATATAGCCTGACGAATATATACCTACAAGATCTAAGCTCGCAATCCTTGGGAGTATATAATCTAAATTCTCTTCATCATTAATGTACTTTTTATCATCAGAAACCTCAGTCGACTGAACAGATTTTGAGAACAACAAGTAAGGGTCTTTTGGTAGGTCAGGGAGTTCTCTTCTCAAATAATTAAGTGTTTTTATAAGAGTTGATAGATCTTTATCGAAACTACCGTTTAGTCTGACATAGGATTTCAAATTTCTCTTATCACGATTCGATAGGCTAAGAGACATTGATATTTGCTTAACATTACCAGGTTGTCTAATTTTTGCTTTATTCAATCTAACAAAATTTGAGATCTCAGCATCAAAATTGAGTATTAAAAATTCATCTTTTTGAATGTGTTTAAATAATTTCTGAGCTATATTTTCAAAATAATCTCTCATCACTCCCCACCAAAAATATCTATTTCTCTGAATAAACATGGTGGTGTAGCATGGCCGACGAAAATAGTTTGATTCGGCTCTCCCTTCCCACAATTTGCTGTACCCAGAATAGAAAAAGATGTTTCATCCCCTACCATGGATAGGTTATGCCAAAATTCTTTTGTAATTCCTCGATAGTTTGGATTTTTTGTTACAGATTTTAGTTCACCATTTTTAATAATTGTTCCTTTCTCGCAACCAAATTGGAATTTATTTCTGTAATCATCAATTGACCAAGAATTATTCGTTTCAAGAAAAATGCCATCTTCCACAGAAGCTATCATTTCAGAAAATGATGACTCTCCTGGCTCAAGATTTATATTTCCCATCCTATCAATTGGAGGTCTATTCCAACTTGTTGCACGAGAGCATGCCACATAATCTTGATTAACTCTTTGAGAAGAATAAAAGCCTCCGATTGGTCTCTCCAGTATTCCGTCTTTGATAAGATATTTTTTAGTCGCAGCAGTTCCATCATCGTCATAATTATATGTCGCTAGCTCAGATTCTTGGTTTGGATTAAATGAAATATTTAATTTGTCAGATCCATATTTATACTCTCCAAACATATCTAAGTTCACAAAACTAGATCCAGCATAGTTTCTCTCATCTCCCAGAATTCTATCTAGCTCAAGTGGGTGCCCAATTGATTCATGTATTTGAAGAATCATTTGATCAGGTGCGATTAATGCGTCCATTTTAGAGTCAGGACAATTAGGTGCCATTGATAACTCTATGGCATCATTCGCGATTTGCTCTGCTTTTGTTATTAGATCTGAGTCTCTCAGAAAATTATAACCAATCTGTCTAGCATGGGCATGACCACCAAATGTTCGCGTTTGTATTTGTTTCTTATACTCAGCACATGCAACCAGTTGCGGCAAAATATATGATATGTTTTGTCTGATGTCGCTACCGTTCGTATCAGTAAAAAGTGTTTCAATCTTATTATATCTAAAGCTAGCTCCCCAATTAGAAATTGTAGGCTTTGATTTGAGCGATTTATTAATCTGCATGAGGTAATCAACTTTATCTTTGTTAGACTCCTTCGCCCAACTATCCTTTTCGTGTGTAAAGTATTTACCATCGTCTATTCTCATAGAGGGTGGGTGTGGCACATGAACTAATTTTCCCGATGAATACTCTGCCCACTTTTTTGCTTCCTCGATAGCTTTTAAAATCCCATCAGGTGTGAGATCACTACTTGCACCATATCCATAACCTCCGTTATGAATTATGGTTGCCATTACCCCCTCATCTTCTAAAATTTCTATAGGCTCAAGAACATTTCTTGTCACAGAGACAATATTTGTGTATTTGTTCACAAATCTAAACGAACAATAGTCAACACTGGGAAAATAAGTACTTATCTGTTTGAGAAATTCGTTTTTCATGATTTAACAAGAAATACATTGTATCATTTAAGTGTAATTATGCACAAAATTTATCCACTCATAGAACGCACTGACTTTCCTCATATAGAGAGAAATGACCTTAATATATTACAGGTTAATCTTGGTTATAAATGTAATCAGAGATGTCTCCACTGTCACGTTAATGCTGGTCCTAATAGGAAAGAAATGATGGATCTAAAAACTATCAATGAAGTGATAAAATTTTCTCTAGACAATAATATCAGAATAATCGATTTAACAGGTGGTGCACCAGAAATGAATAAGCACTTTAAATATATTGTCCAGACTTGTAAAGAAAATAATATCCATATCATCGATAGGTGCAATCTAACAATCCTTGAAAGTGAGGGTATGAGAGATTTACCAAAATTTTTAGCAAAACATAAAATTGAGATAATTGCTTCACTACCTTGTTATATCGAAGAAAATGTAAATTCCCAACGTGGAGAAGGTGTTTTCAAGCAAAGCATCGAAGCGTTGAAAAAACTTAATTCACTTGGATATGGAAAGGATGAGGAATTAATATTGAATTTAGTCTATAACCCACAAGGCCCTGAATTACCACCGGAGCAGAGTAAACTTGAAGTCGACTATAAAAATTTTCTTAGCCAAAAATATAAGGTATTTTTTAATAAACTTTATACAATTACAAATATGCCAATTAGTAGATTTGGAAGTACATTAGTCAGTAAGAAAATATTCCATGACTACATGAGTCTACTCAAGAATTCTTTTTCTAGCTTAGCATTAAAACAAGTAATGTGCAGAGAGCTTATCAGCATAGATTATAATGGTTATGTTTATGATTGTGACTTCAATCAGATGCTTGATATGCCTCTTTCTGGTAAAAGAACCCATATATCAGAAGTTAATATGAAAAGCCTCAAAGGAAAAAAGATTGCGACAGCTGACCACTGTTATGGTTGTACTGCTGGAACAGGAAGTAGTTGCTCTGGATCATTAATTCAATAGATGAAATTTTCTATTATTATACCCACTTTAAATGAGGAACAAGCACTCAACACTAACCTGAAGAGTTTTATCGCTGTGAAAAACAAATTAAATGCTGAAATTATTATTGTTGATGGCAAAAGCGATGATAACACAACTTCTGTAGCGAAATTACTTGCTGATAAGTTTTATTATCAATCACCCTCCAGATCAGGCCAGCTGAATAAAGGTGCCAGTCATGCTAGTGGCGATTACCTGATATTTCTACATGCTGATACATACATAAATCTGAGAGGGTTAGAGGAAATACTGAGTATTGATAATGACTTCATTTGGGGATTTTTTAAAATAAGGCTGGATGATTCTCAATTAAGGTATAAATTTCTTTCTTATTGTATAAACCTCAGAAGCAAGATATTTTCTTACTCTACTGGAGATCAAGTACTAATTATTAAAAAAGATCTATTTGATGACATCAAGGGTTATCTTGATATTAATTTGATGGAAGACGTAGAAATCACATACAGATTAAAAAAAATATGCAAACCAATTTTATTAGAGGGAAATGCTATTAGCTCTCCAAGAAGATGGAAGAAGAATGGTTTTTTTAAGACTATTCTTCAGATGAGGATTTTGAGAATGCTTTATCATTTCGGTGTTTGTACAAATAAATTAAATAAATTGTATAAATGAAATCAATCGTCCATATCTTATCAAAGAATCCTGATTTATGTGAATGCAAAACACGGTTGAGAGATTTTTTGTCTAATAAAGAACGAGTTTATTTATCAAAAACGATGTTGACGATGTTATGTTCTGAAATGAATAAAATTGATGTATACAAGCTATTGCATCTTTATCCAAGTAATCAAGGAATGTTCTCAAAGAAGTTATCACAAAGATTTAATATTAATACTACAAGACAAATATCAGGCTACTTAAGTGATAAAATATTTTCGGCATTAGATAATACCGATGAATCATACCAAAAAAGAATATTAGTAGGGTCTGATGTACCCTCGCTCTCAAAGCATGATATTGAAGATAGTATTTATTACCTAGATACGTGTGACGTCGTCATAGGCCCCTCTAATGATGGAGGATTCTATCTTGTAGGTACGAAGAATAATTCGCACTATATCTTTAAAAATTTAAAACTTAACAAAATTTCAAAACAGGATATTTTTAATCTTTGCTCTAGAGAAAAGTTAAGTTTCAAAACATTAAGAGTATTGAAGGATATTGATGTTCCTAAGGATCTACTACTTTTGTAACTTACTTTTTGTGAAGATCATTCAGTTTTGTATATTTAAGATAGGTGTTGAACATTGTAGTCACTGCGACTTTAAATCCGTTTTTTCCCTGCAATATACCTCCTTTGATAAAGAGTTTTTTAAAAAATGCAAATAATGCTCTTGTGATGGGGCGAACATCTGATGGCATCACACCATCTCTATAAAGCTGTCTAGCACTCATTGAACTTCTGAAGTTCATTTTATCTACCCATTCTGCCATTGACTCATATGTTGTATGGACAATATGGCAATTAGTTTTTAGGGTATTCTTACTAACTACGGCAGCGTGGTCAGCTCTTGAATCATAGTTAACTCTACTTTTGTCATACAGTCGTGTCACATAATCTGGATAGAAGCCTGCAGCTTTTATCCATTCATCAGCACAATAATTTTTCCTTCGAAATGCAAAGCTATCATAGCTGATGTTAGACAAGTCTGTCTTTTTGATAAAATCAATCAAATCCTGATCAAGGTACTCGTCCGCGTCTAGACTAAAGATCCAGCTATTGGATGCAAAATTAGAAGCCTCTTTTTTTTGAAGACCATCGCCAAGAAATTCCTGAGTATAGACTTTTGCTCCAGCAGATTTTGCTATATCTCTAGTTGAATCAGTACTTTTTGAGTCAAGAACGATTATTTCATCAGAAATATTTTTTAAGCTTTCAATAGCACGAAGGATATACTTCTCAGCATTCAACGTGATAATTGTACCTGTTATTTTAGTCATTTTTCGCTATCCGTTATCAGTTCCTCAAATTTAACAAAGTGTTTATCATAATCATATCGCTCATTCGCAAACTGAGAGGCTTTATTTACTAATTGTTTAGTAGATTCTTTTTTTTCTATTATAAAATCAATTCTTTTTTGAAGATCTGTATAGTTTTTTGATTCAAAGAGTAGTCCATTTTCTTGATGATTTATAATCTCAGGTACACCGCCAGCATTGCTACCTATCACAGGAACTTTCATCATCATAGCCTCTGCAACAATTAAACCAAATGTCTCTTCGTAAGTAGGGAGTATTATTAAATCAAAACAAGGCATGTATGACATGGGGGAATCTACAAAATCAATAAAATGAACGTGATCCTGTATATTAAGACGTAATGCGTCTTCTTGAAGTCTCTGTTTATATGAATTATCCATGGAGTATCCAATAATACATAACTGTATTTCATGCTCACTCTGAGAAATCGCATTCAAGACAAGATGTTGTCCCTTTTGCTCTTCAATTCTTGAGAATACACCAATCAAAAATATAGAATTATCTAGATCGTTATCGGAATAGAATTTTTCCTTATCTACTAATGAATCTTTTGATGGTATATTTATTCCATACTCCAATACATGAATTTTAGATTTATGAATTGGTAAATAATCACATGCTTCATAATATAGTTTTTTAGTTATAACTAGAAAAACATCAATATTACTATAAACAAATTTATGGTAAAGATCTCTTTTGGGGCGTGATATCTTCATCTGCCGATAAAATACAATTTTAAGATATTTTTTTGAAAAAA
>CAJWRL010000031.1 GCA_913046125.1 uncultured Gammaproteobacteria bacterium | reverse complement strand
ATCAGTGCATCTGACATTTTATTTTTGATTGCATTCTTTACATCAAGAGAGTTTCTTTTGAAGATATGATCTTTATGATCACTAAGCTGACCTATTATGCTATTTAATATCTTATTCCTCTGAGTATTTGATAAGGTTCTGGATAGCTTAGATGCTTCGTGAGACGCACGACAGACACCTAAAACATAATTTTTTATTTTTTGTTTAATCATTCTGCACGTTTACTCATCAAGTTATGGAATAAACTATTAAAGCTCACCCAAGGATTAGATTTTTTTGACATATATTTTGATTTTATATCAATGCTAGCAATATTTTTTAATAAAAATAAGAGTTCGTCTAAAGTATATTTTTTTGACGCACTTATATATTTTGTCATCAAAAAAGAGGGAATATATGGCTTTGACGTCGTTGGCTTTATTAATGAATAAATTTTCTCAAGCTCTTGGTTGATCAAGAAAATAATGTATGACAGAGATGTGTCTATTTCTCTTAGATAGCTACTTACTTTGAGGAATCTTTTAGCATCTTTATTGAGAAGTGTATCGATGAGATCATACTCAGAATATTTAGAGCTCTCAATCATAGAATTCATTTTACTACCCATTAGACCTTTTAAATAAACCGATTGTGAGATTGAGAGAGTATTATTTAGGTTTAAATCAATCAACTCTTTGATATAGTCTTGATTAAACTCAATATTATTTGCCTTACACTTACCAGTAACCCATCGTTCTAGCACTTGACCTTTGAGTTCATATATTTCCACCACACATGCTATGTTAGAAATATTTTTATAAAGGTTAGTTTTTTTAAATGATGCTGATTGTCTGTCTAACTTGAAGATAATTCTGTCTTCAGTATGTTGAGAAATCCATTCATCAACAAGTTTTTTCATATTCATAGGAATTGATTTAGATACTATGTTTATTACAAATAATTTCTTTTCCTCAAAAAGTGACTGTTCATATAAATTACTCTTTATGTCTTCTGTTTGCGTATCATCATCTATAACATAATTTACTGTTTTGAAATCTAATTTTCTGAAGAAATTGATTATATCTCGCTCTATTTCATTGCTTATATTCCTTGGATTACCGTGCACCAAAAATAATGGTATTCCTGCTGTAAGTGGGAAATTCTTAAATTTAACATAATCAAGTATCATGATTTAAATTATACTATATATCACAGATGAAGAGCGCTAAAAAAAACAAGGTTGGATTTATTGGTTTGGGCATTATGGGAAAACCAATGGTCATAAACTTAATTAAAAATGACATTGAGGTTTATTTCTATGCGAGGAAGAAACGAATAATAGATGAAATATCAAAGATTGGAGGCAAGTTTATTCCAGATCCTAGTGATATTTCAAAATTCACTAAAGTCATCCTGACGAACCTCCCAAATACAAAAGATGTCGAAAATATTGTCATTGGTAAAAATGGAATTATCAACAATCTACAAATCGGCTCTATTGTAATAGACATGAGTACAATATCACCTGAGGGCACAAGATATATAAATGATAAATTACGAGCAAGAAAATCCTATCTCGTGGATGCTCCTGTATCAGGTGGTGAGGCTGGCGCAAAATCTGGTGAATTATCAATTATGGTTGGTGGAGATAAATCAGCTTATCTCAAAGTCAAATTTATTCTGTCTATTCTTGGTAGCAAAATAACATATATAGGTAAGAGTGGATCAGGTCAAGTTTGCAAAGCTTGCAATCAAATCTTAGTGGCACAAACTATCCAAAGTATTAGTGAGATTATAACTATTGCAAAGAAGTCAGATATAAATCCAATGATAATTAGAGAAGCTCTACTCGCTGGCTACGCTAATAGTAAAATTTTAGAGGTTCATGGAAAAAGAATGATTACGTCTGACTATAAACCTGGTTTTAAGCTATCTCTTCATCATAAAGATCTCAAAATAGCTAAAAATTTAATCAAAAACATGGGCTTAAATCTGAAAGGATTAAATCAAGTTGAAAAAGCGATGAACCGCGCGGAAAGGGAAGGTCTATCCGAGTTCGACTCTTCTGTGATCCATACTATATTAGAAAAAACTTATAAATAATTATTAGTGTTTTCATATTAATATATTATAATACCTGCATGGACGACAAATACGAGAGTATATATAGAGATTTAAACGTAACCCCTACAAAACAGAGGGTTGACTTAGCGCAGCTAATATTTGCAAAGAAACAGCATTTTACTGCTAGTGAACTAATAGCAATGGCTGACAAGAAGAAATTGCATATTTCTATGGCAACAATATATAATACTCTATCTTTATTGGAGGAAAAAGGAATGTTAAAGACAATAAATATAGATAATGAATTGAAGTTCTATGATACTAATCTAGATAATCATCATCACCTTTACAACACGACTATGAGCACTCTAACTGATATTGACCATGATAAGATTGTTTTTGCAGAACTCCCAGAATTACCAAAAACTCTGCAGATCGAGAGCACAGAAGTATTAATCAAGGCAAAGAATAAATAATAATTTAATTTGTTTTAAGATCGCCTTGTAAACTTTTCTTGGCGAAGCTGTCTAATACAATTTCCTTATTATACTCTGGGTGATCAACGCCTATTTTCACTTCAGAACTCGAAATGAAATCAGCTATGTCCTCTTGTTCAAGCTGAAAACGCAAAAAGTGAACTGCGGATGTTTTCTCATCTGTACTCCTGTCTAAATCTTCATCCGCATAAGCTATGATTTTTTTACCGCCGGAAGATAACCAAATGTTGTTTTCTATATCATGGAGTTTGAATAACATCTCTCTTCTAACTTCAACGTCAGGGAACATTATCAACATCGTGGCTTTAAGATTTGTCCCATCAGGTATGAGGGGATTGTATGCATCAATTTCTTCTTGAATTTCCTTCTTATTGAAAATTTTTTCTATCCTCAGCATTTCCTGTACTTGATATTTGATAGTCATATAATCTTCAAATATAAGAACAATGTTATCACCAATACTGATTGTTCTATTTTTTTTATGAATAATTAATTCTTTTTTTATTGAGTCTCTCTTAGAATCATATTCTTCAAGTGAGAGAAGATCTTTAGGCTCTAATTTCATGCTCTTATTCCATACGCTTTCTTAATTAAACTGATCGGATGCTCAGGCTCTTGTATGTTCCCTAGTGAATTTTCAATATGATGAGCGGCCAATGAGCAGTCACTTGTAAAACTATCAAAATTGGCATCTCTAAATGACTTCGTTATAGGTCTAGCGATTTTGATAGCGATATCATGTGTTTCTAGCTTTACTCCGTATGTTCCATCATGACCAGAACACCTTTCGATTGCATTGACGGTAGTACCAGGAACTAGTTCAAGAATTTTTTTTGTTAGCATGCCGAAGTTTTGTACTCTCTGATGGCATGCAACTTGATACGATATGTTACCGAGCTCTGTATTAAAATCTGTTTTCAATATACCCTCATCATTCAACATATTTAAAAATTCAAAGGGGTCTCTAAATGATTTCGAGACTTTCAATAAATCTTGATTATCAGGGAAAAGAAGTGGCAGCTCTTGTTTATACATCAAAACGCACGATGGAATTGGCGCAATGATCAGATATCCTTGATCAGTGAATTTTTTGAATTTAGGCAGGTTCTTTTCCATCATCTTACCAACTTCCTCGATGTTTCCTAATTCTAACTTTGGCATCCCGCAACAGTTGTCGTCGGTTATCATTTCAACAGTTACATCATTATGTTTTAGAATATCATAGAAGTCTTTGATCACTCCGGGCTCGTTAAAGTTATGATAGCAAGTAGTAAAAATTGCTACCTTGAATTTTGAAGTGCTAGATTGATTGATTAGGTTGAGCTGTTTCGCAGTTTTTGATACAAATTTAGGCAACTTTGCGTTTCTATGGACCCCAAACTTCTCCAAGAGTTTTCTGAAAACTTTATTATTGTTAAAGAAATTTACAAATGCAGAGACAAAATACCTAGAGAACATTTTGCCCAGCATATCTGTAGAGGCAAGAACTTTGTCACGAAAAGATATTTTTTTCTTTGAATTTTTAATTGCCTTACCTCTTAGCATAAGGTGAGGAAAATCAATCTCCCATTCATGTGGTGGAACATATGGACACTTTGTCATAAAACATAAGTCACACAAATAGCAATGGTCTACAACTGAATCAAAGTCATTATATGAGACTCCGTCAACTTCAAAAGTTGCAGATTCATCAATGAGATCAAATAAAGTAGGGAATGAATTACATAAACTCACACATCTCCTGCAACCATGACAAGCGTCTGCGACTCGTCGTAGCTCTTCCTCATATTTCTCTTCATTTAAGAAATCGGGGTTTTTCCAATCTATAATATGTCTGGTTGGTTTTTCAAGCCCACCTTCCATGCTTGGTTTTAAATTTGCGTTGTCCATATTTCCCTGTTTGTTAGTTAAATCCTAGTGGGTAAATAAATTACCCACTAGATAGATATTTTTTATGAGATTGATTCTAGCGCTTTAGTAAAGCGGTTAGCATGTGATCTCTCAGCTTTTGCAAGAGTCTCGAACCAATCAGCGATCTCATCATGACCTTCATCTCTTGCTGTTTTTGCCATTCCAGGGTACATATCTGTGTACTCGTGTGTTTCCCCAGCAATAGCTGCTTTTAAGTTTGAGACACTATCTCCAATAGGTTCTCCTGTAGCAGGATCTCCACATTCTTTTTCAAGATACTCTAAATGACCATGAGCATGACCTGTTTCGCCTTCAGCGGTTGAGCGAAAAACAGTAGCTATATCATTCTGACCCTCTACATCAGCCTTAGCTGCAAAGTAAAGGTATCTTCTATTTGCTTGGGATTCCCCAGCAAATGCGTCTTTTAAGTTTTGTTCTGTTTTTGAACCTTTTAAACTCATTATAGTCTCCAATATGATTATTTAGAATGATTCTAAATTTATCCATTATATATGTCAAATATTTTCTGCTATGATATTTAAGATGATAATGATTCTTGTTATCTTTGAGATGAGATTTTGAACAGACTATTATTTCAATTCTATAAAAAAATAGCATTTAAAGTTGATCCAGAAAAAGCTCATGATATATCGCTCTCTTTTCTTGAGTTTATCTACAAAAGCTTTCTTGGAAAGATATTTCATAAAAGATTTGTACAAAATGGTATCAAACAATTTGATGTTCTTTTCGATAACCCTGTGGGACTAGCTGCGGGGTTTGACAAAAATGCTGACTATCTTAATTTTATCACCAATATTGGATTTGGTTTTGTTGAAGTTGGTACCTTAACTCCAAAGGCCCAGGCTGGGAACCCAAAACCAAGAGTTTTTAGATTAGTCAAGGATGAGGCAATAATTAATCATCTCGGTTTTAATAATAAGGGTATTGACTATGGAATTTCTCGCATAAAAGAATTTAACAGAAATATACCCATAGGTGTCAATATAGGCAAAAATGCCTCGACAGATGTAAAAGATGCCTTTCGTGATTACGAGTATTGTCTGAGAAAAGCTTATTCAGTAGCAGACTATATCACGTTAAATATTTCCTCTCCCAATACAGAGAATTTGAGAGACCTACAGAAAGGAGAAAAGATAAGTAGCTTCCTTCATTCCATAAAAACACTTCATGACAATTTAAAAAAAGTTTATAAAAAACATACGCCACTAGTTGTTAAAATTGCTCCTGATGTGACTGATGAAATAATATTTGATTTATCAAATCTAGTGAATGAGTATGATATAGATGGAGTGATATGCACTAACACAACTATAGATAAATCTTATCTGAGTGATCAATTTAAGGCTTTACAAGGTGGTTTAAGTGGTAAACCCCTTTTCCAAAAATCAAATGATGTGCTCACTAAAATTTCTAATGTTCTGGGTAAAGAGAGAACGATCATTGGTGTAGGTGGTATCGATTCATATGAATCAGCAAATGAAAAATTTAGATTAGGTGCAAATTTGCTTCAGCTTTATACAGGTCTTGTATACAAAGGGCCAAAAGTTATCGAGGATATATTAAGATACTAGTTTGATTCAGGCTTCCAAGTGCCGTATGCTTCTTCAGTATTTTGTGGTGCTTTTTGGGCTTCGCCTTCGAGGGCACTTGTTTGTTGATCATAAACATATTGAGTAAACTCAATGAGTTGTTTGAGGATATCATCTTTATCTTTTTTTGGGATCTCAGCAGTTGCTACTATTGAGCCAACTACAGCAGATAAATACTGAGATGCTAGAATTGGATCCTCATTTTTCGGCTCATAATCAACAAGAACTTTTTGCAAGCCCTTGAGTAATTCAGGTTTTAATACGATTTCAGTCATAAATATTCACACAAGTTATATTATAATAAGAATGTATGCAAGATAAATCTCCACTATCAGTGAAAACTTTCGATGTCGGCCCAATGCTAAATATTGTTTATCTTATTTGGGACAAAACTACAAAGGATGCAGCCATAGTAGATCCTGCCTGGGATTTAACCGAGGTCTTGAATTTTACAAGACAAAAAGGATTAAACTTGAGAAAAATCCTTTTGACACACAGTCATCATGATCACGTTAATTCTATAGATACATTATTACAAGAATATGATCTGCCAATTTATATCAACAAATTTGAGGCTAATTTTTGGAAGAAGAAATATGATAATTTGATAACTACCAGCTCCAACGACTCCTTTTCTCTAGGGAAGTCGTCTATATCATCGATACACACGCCTGGGCATACTCCAGGCTCTTGTTGTTACACATTTGATGAAAACCTCATTGCGGGCGATACATTATTTGTTTTTGGATGTGGAAGATGTGATCTTCACGGAGGAAACCCTGAAGAGATGTACAATTCATTAAAAAATCTCAAGGCGAATCTTAGCCGAAATACGATTATAATGCCAGGCCATAACTATTCGATAAAAAGACAGTCAACTATCGGAGAGGAGATAACTGGCAATCCATTTTTCAGTTTTGATAATTTAAAAGATTTTGTACAATACCGAATGCATGACCATGATAAAACTAGACAGGAACCATACGCTCCAATTACTCTTGGCTAGTTTGTTTTAGATTATACCTTAGTTTCTGTATCAATTTCCTAGTCAATACTTTATCAATAGCAGTGTTCGTAATTAGTTCTTGTTCTGAAGTCGCTTGCATGCGTGTTTCATTGAAATCATAAGAACCAGAGGCCTTGAGTGTTCCTTTAACACTATCATTTTCAGAAATTATGATTTCATAATCTAATGATTTGATAATTTCGTATTCATCTACTCTCCCTGAAGAATTTACAGAAAGTTGTCTCTTTTGGCTTGATATGGAATTTATTTTTACTACTGGGTATGTGTCGTAATCTTGGTTCTGTGATATGACTGATGAACTTAGTTTTTGTGAGAGCATACTTGAAATCGATGTATGACCATTTGGAATAATTATAATATTCTCTAAACCATCAACATTCATTGATCCTCTGAGCTGATAACCGCATGACGATACCATCAGCATTACTACAAAAAGATAAAGAATTCTCATTTGATTACGAAGTTTATAAGCTTATTGGGTACATAAATAGTTTTAAGGATATCAGATCCACCTAGATACTCTTTTGTTTTTTGATCCTCTAGTGCAATTTTCAAAATTTCCTCCTCATTGAGGTCAGATTTAGTATTTATCCTGCTTCTGAGTTTACCATTAATTTGTACTATTATTTGAACTTCTTGGCCAGCATCTATTCCTTCAATTTTCTCTGGCCACTGAGGATTACTGGCTTTATCGGCTTTCGTTTCAGATAGAATAGCAAAACTGATATGTGGGGTAATAGGATAAAGCAATTTAGCTATGGTAGAGATACATATTTTTGCAGATTCATATGATATTGACTCTCCGTCTATAGACTTGGATAGACTGTTGAAAAATTCCATTACAGCAGCAATAGCAGTGTTGTATGATTTTCTCTTAAAAAAATCTGTTGAAACTTTGTCAATTGTCTCATTATGTTTGATCAAGATTTTATTATCTTTGTCTTTTGGAGTATCATAAGAATTACATATCAAATATGAGAGCTTCCAAAATCTCTTCAAAAATTTATAACCGCCCTCGATTGCTGAGTCAGACCATTCAAGGTTCTGTTCAGGGGGAGCTGCAAATAGAATAAAGAGTCTTATTGAAGAACGGATGCAGTTAGAAAATCCTAATACTCCTTTGAATGAACTAGTGAATGCAAATGATAGTATTTGCAGGCAGGTATCAAACAGAGAACCAAGACTTGTGGAATTTTCAAAAGAGCATGATTTAATTTTATTTGTCAGCGGAAAGAAAAGTTCAAACGGAAAGGCACTTTACCAAGTATGTAAGTCCAACAATAAGAATAGTTATTTCATTGAAGATATTAATGAAATCGACTTGAATTGGCTGGATGAAGTTAAAACAGTAGGTATTTGTGGAGCTACTTCTACACCCATGTGGTTGATGGAAAAAGTTAAAACTTACCTTGAAAATACAAAACAACCTGAACCAATGGGTTGTTAACCCACAGATGCCAGTTTTTGGCATGTGTATTAATCGGCTAAATGATTTTTATTAGTTAAAAAATTATTAATTTTGCCACGTTTTCAAACTAGGTCTCATTCGTAAATAACGACATGTCTCAAACCATAAAACTAAAAAAAGGCTTTGATATAAACCTTGCTGGTAAAGCCCAGAATAACGTAACAGATGCTGGTAATCCTGAAACATTTGCGATAAAACCAACTGATTTTCATTTGTTAACTCCTAAGATGGCGGTAAAAGTTGGGGATTATGTTGAAGCAGGAGATATTCTTTTTTATGATAAAAACTTAGAGTCAATAAAGTTTACATCACCAGTCAGTGGTTCGGTGATTGATATTTTAAGAGGTGAAAAACGTAAAATACTAGAAGTAGTTGTTGAGGCTGAACAAGAAATTAAATACAAGAAATTCGAGATAGAATCTCTTGCTAACTTAAATAAG
>CAJWRL010000030.1 GCA_913046125.1 uncultured Gammaproteobacteria bacterium | reverse complement strand
TTTATCTATAACTTTTTGTATTAGATTTTTTCCAACTGGCTCCGGTTTAGACGATTCGCTAGAGGCTAAATCTGAATTATCCTGGTTATAATTGACAAGAACAAATGAGGTAATTACAGCAAATACCATAGATGCAGCAACATTAAGATAATTATTAGACGTTTGCTTACTAAAATTTATTTTGTTTTTGTTGATCTCTGACATGACTCTGTCAGTAAATTTCTTAGAGACTCTTGGAGGATAGTCCTTATTTAAAACGCTTATTATTTTTCCGAATATTCTGTAATTATCATTCATTATTCATACTCTTAAAGCCAGAGATTAACATATTCCTTGCTCTATGTAACCTAGAACGGACAGTCCCAATAGGCATTGATAGTTTTTTCGATATTTCTTCATACGTATTATCATTGATTTCATATAATTCTATTAATATTTTTAGATCATCAGGCAACTTATTAATCAATGGCTGCACTTTGTCTACTAATTCTGTAAGCTCATAGTAATCTTTCGGATTACTTGATGCTGAATTATCATTTATTTGACAAGATTCCTCGGAAATAGTTTCTTTTTCTTGTCTTTTTTCTTTAGAGTTTATGTAATTTAGACTAGTATTGATGGCGATTCTATATATCCAAGAGTAAAATTTGCTATCAAATTTAAATTTATCAAGATTTGAGTAGGCTTTTAAGAAAACTTCTTGAGCAACATCCTCTGCGTCATCAAGGTTTTTTGTGTACTTGTAGCATGCATTTATTATTCTAGGTTGATACTTGTCAACAAGATACCTGAACGAATCTGTATCACCTGATATACAATTCTCAATTATTTGCTCGTCATCTTCAATATTCATATTTGTTGTCACTATGCAATATGATACTTTATAGTATATGTCTGAAAGGTTTAATACTGAAGTTTTAATAGTTGGAACAGGTATTTCCGGGTTAATTGCTGCGATTAAATTATCTGAGAGATATTCAGTTACGATTCTAAGCAAATCTTCTCTCAGCGATTGCTCAACAGCTTGGGCACAAGGAGGCATAGCAGCAGTAATTGATAATGAAGATAATATTAATAACCACATAAAAGATACAATAAATAATGGTCATGAAATCTGTAACACCAATTCTGTTCAACAGATTATCAAACAAGGGAAAGATAGCATTGAACTATTACTAAACTACGGCGTTAATTTTAATAAAAAAGGGAAAGGGTTAGATCAAACATTAGAGGGAGGTCACTCTCACAGAAGGATTGTTTATCATAATGATAATACAGGCGAAGAGGTACATAGTTCACTCTTAAGAGAAGCCAAAAAGAAAAAAAATATCATCATTAAAGAAAACATAATGGTGATTGATATGATTGGTAAAAAAGAGAACTATTGTGAAGGTGTGTATGCGTATGATAAAAGAAATAACTATGTGGTTTCAATTAAGGCAAATATTATAATCCTGGCAACTGGAGGAGCTAGTAAAATTTATCAATATACTACTAATCCAAATACATCAACAGGTGATGGCATAGCTATGGCATGGCGATTCGGCTGTGAGATAAGTAATATGGAATTCATTCAATTCCACCCAACATGTTTATTTCATCCAAAAGAAAAAAGTTTTCTTATATCAGAGTCCCTAAGAGGAGAAGGAGCTAAATTAAAAGATCTAAATGGAAATTGCTTCATGAAAAAATATGATGAACGATTGGAATTAGCTCCCAGAGATATAGTGGCAAGAGCTATTGACGCAGAGATGAAAAATAATAACCTCGATCATGTAAATTTAGATATTTCTTTCAAAGATAATGAATTTATTCTGAGACGATTCCCTAACATCTATCAAAGGTGTCTAGAACTTGGTATCGATATTACCAAAGAAGCTATTCCGGTAGTTCCCGCAGCACATTACACTTGCGGAGGCATAGAGACAAATGTTTCAGGAGAAACAGATTGCTGTAACTTATATGCGATTGGTGAAGTTGCCAATACAGGTTTTCACGGTGCAAATCGTTTAGCTAGTAATTCACTACTGGAGTGCTCAGTAATGGCAATGGAGTGTTGTGAGAAGATTTTTGAGAAAAATATTAGAGTGTCAAACAAAAGGGAACTACCACTATGGGACGATACTTATGTGTCAATGCCAACTGATGATAATATCCTCATATCACATAATTGGGCAGAGTTAAGAAAAATAATGTGGAATTATGTTGGAATTCTTCGATCTGATAAAATGCTCACATATGCTAGAGATCGATTGGAAGTAATTCAGAGCGAAATAAATGAGTTTTATCACACACATCATATCAATATGGATTTATTAGAACTAAGGAACCTCATAGATGTAGCAAATATAATCACTACTTCGGCTTTAAAAAGAAAAGAGAGTCGTGGCCTACATTTTAACAAAGATTACCCTCAAATGGATAAAAGGTTTAACCAAGCTACAAAGCTTTTTAATAATGATGAAGATTTTATTATGAGACTTGTAACTAAAGTTTGAAGATAGTTTTTCTATAGTATCGCAATTCTTCAATAGAATCTCTTATATCATCCAGTGCCCTGTGATTAGAATTTTTTTGAAAATTATCTATATCCTCAAAATACCACCTCTTTCCAAGTTCACGTATTGATGTCACGTCAATACTTCTATAATGACAAAAAGATTCTAATTGCGGCATGCAACGAGCTAGAAATCGTCTATCTTGGCATATAGTATTTCCACATAAAGGTGCTACACCTTTGGGAACATATTTTGAGAGAAATTCTATCGTCTGTTTTTCAGCAATAGATTCAGTTATACTGCTCTCTCTAACTTTTTGCGTTAAACCGCTGCTATTATGATGATTAGTATTCCATTGATCCATTGAATTTAAAACCTCATCTGGTTGGTTTATTACTAGGTTCGGTCCCTCATCGATGATATTCAAATGTTTATCTGTCACAATTGAGGCAATCTCAATTATGTAATCTCTTTGTGTATCGAGTCCCGTCATCTCTAGATCAATCCAGATCATGTTACTTCTATCTTTCATGAGCTAAGGTTAGTATAATTGTAATATAAAGTAAAA
Source organism: uncultured Gammaproteobacteria bacterium (assembly GCA_913046125.1). Lineage (GTDB taxonomy): Bacteria > Pseudomonadota > Gammaproteobacteria > CACLCV01. The sequence continues at coordinate 6,128 of CAJWRL010000030.1, read as the reverse complement.
CCACATTAATAATGAGTGAAGTATTAATAATTATTATAATTTATCTAATAGCAAAATTATCTCTTGATATTTTGCAGATTCAGACAATTAAAACTGTTCCTATTGATCAACAATCTATAGATCTGCTTGGGATAAATAGTAATGAGGAATATAAATCTAGAAGATATAACATAGAGAAGCTTAAGATCTCTATTCTGAGAAATGTCGTTTATGTTGGATGGATAATATATCTATTATCAGGCGGTTTAGTAATTGAAATAAATTCTTATCTTGAAAGCTTTTTGCTGAACGAATATCTTCATAACCTTGGTGTAATATTAGTAGTATTTATAGTTGTTCATCTCTCAATGTTACCGCTTTCATATTTCTCAACATTTGTCATAGAGGATAAATATGGATTTAATACATCAACAAAAAGACTTTTCTTAAGAGATAACCTTGTTTCACTATTGATGGCTCTTATATTGATCACTGTCATGAGTTCTGTATTCTTTTATCTCGTATCTTTTACAGAAATATGGTGGTTGCTTTTAGCTTCAACAATGTTCATATTTATAATTCTCAGCATATATATTTATCCTACATATATTTCACCGATTTTTAATAAATTTGATAATCTAGATGACGACGTAATAAAGAGTGAAATACGTGATTTATCTAAACAAACGAATTTTAGTATAAATAATTTATATGTCATGGATAAATCAAAAAGAACAAAGCATCCAAATGCATACTTCACTGGTTTTAAAAATAACAGGAGAATAGTTTTTTACGATACACTCATTGATTTGTTGTCTCCAAAAGAGATAAAAGCTGTACTAGCGCATGAGATTGGACACTATAAACATAATCATATCTTTAAATCTCTCGTAGTCTCGACGGCTGTGATATTTATAGGAATGTTTTATCTATCATCTTTAATCAACAATGCATCTTACCTTGAGTTTTTAAATCTACCTATGAATCAGGCTTCACAATTAATTGCGCTTGTTTTCACCTATCAAGTGATTAGCTTTTTTATTGAACCTTTTTTCTCGATTTTGTCTCGAAGTAATGAGTATGAGGCTGATAATTTCGCATCAAAGCAAGTTGACAAAGAACATTTAGTAACATCCCTAATAAAACTATATAAATCCAATCTTTCTTTCTTGATTCCAAATAAGCTATATGCAATGTTCTATTTTTCACATCCTACAATACTAGAGAGGATTAATAATCTAAGGAGGAGAGATGACTGAACTTGACAAAAGAAAATGTGTACCTTGTGAGGGTGGGCTTGATGCTCTCACGAAAGAAAAAGCCGAATCATTTCTTAAAAAGCTTGATAGAGATTGGTTATTAAATGAGGATGGAAAGTCTATAGAGAGGACCTATTCTAGAAAAAATCATTATGAACTATCGTCTCTCATAAATTTAATAATAGCTATTTCTCACTCTGAGGATCATCATCCTGAGATAACATTTGGGTATAACACAGCAAGAGTGAAGTACTTTACTTATGCAATTGACGGACTCTCAGAAAATGACTTCATATGCGCTGCTAAAATTGATAAAGTACTCGCAATTTAGATTATCTTCCTTTCATTAAAAGCATGTGAAATTGTCTCATTGTCCAAAAAACCAATCTCTCCATTAAGTGGTAAGCCAAATGCGAGTCTGCTAACATTAATGCCTTTTTTTGAGGTCATATCTTTTATGTAGTGTGCTGTTGCCTCGCCCTCAATTGTCGTGTTAGTTGCAAGAATCAATTCTTTGATATTTTTATTAACTAAATGTTTTTCAAGTTTATCAAGGCCGATCTCAGAAGGTCCTTTACCATCAATCGGAGACAGATTACCCTGCAAGACAAAAAAGTATCCATTATAGTTTGTGCTTTCATCAATGCTATAAACGTCACTCGCAGACCCAACTACGCAAACTATAGATGTATCTCGATTTTGCCTTTCGCATACATGACATGAATCTTCACTTTGTTTTTCGACCTCTTCAAAATCCATATAGAGGCCACAGATTTTACATTTTGAAATTTTAGTATCTATATTTTGTAATTCTTGTGATAGATACAATGATTTTTCTGGATTAGAATTTAGAAGTTCATATGCCATACGTTGAGCACTTTTTCTTCCTATTCCTGGAAGGATGGTTAAGGCATCAACAAGATTCTCAAGGTATTTGGATTTGATCATTATACTTAGAATGGAAGCTTCATACCTCCAGGTAAATTCATCACGCTTCCCATTTTTTCTTTAGTTTCTTTTTCTAATTTATTCATTGCATCATTACAAGCTGCAACAATATAATCCTCAAGTATTTTTTTATTACCTTTTGATGCTTCCTCATCAATAGAAATACTTACGATTTGATGATTACCCTTAACCACTACCCTTACTGCACCTGCGCCAGATACTCCTTCAACTTTGATTTTATTTATTTCATTTTGAGCCTTCTTAATATTACTATACATATTTTTAGCCTCTTTCATTTTATCGAACATTCCCATTTTGCTCTCCTTTATAATTTACTTATGTTATCTTTATCTATCTTAGCATCAAATATATCCTCAATATCTTTAACAATATTTTTATCTTTAATTGAATCATACATATCTTCTTTTGATTTGATATTTTCATCAACAGAATTTCTATAAATCGTCGAAACTTGTTCTCGATATTCTATTGAGACATCAACGTCAATATTAAAGTGTTTACATAAAAGATTAATAAAATCAGCGACACATTTTTTTGGGTACGTGTTTTTTTTCGAGAGATCTACTATAAGTACTGTAGTGTCTGTCATAACATCAATAAAAGAATTTTGTGCCAAATCTAACATAAGACCCTTTAAGTCTTGCTCATTTACAAAATCCACCCAGGAATTAAATGATATATTGAACCCTTTGTTACTTATATCATTAGAAGGTTTTTCCTTTTTTTTTACCCTATCAGCATTCGTCGTTTCTTCGGGCATTACTTTCATATCATCGGTGCTCGGATATTCAGTAAATAACATTATTCTGAGCAAAATCATAACAAGATGATCGGCTTTTGATGAAGCAATATATAAATCGTCTTTAGCCTTAAGGAGTATTGAATACCATAGTTGTAAATCTTCAAGCTTTATTGTGTCTTTCAGAAAAAGCTCCGGTAAGTTATGAGTGTTTTTATTCGTCTGACGAGAAATTGAGATTTGAAATATACGCTCAGTTATACAGTCTAGTAGTTTAGAATAGTCATTTATTTCATTAGCTTTCAAAATATCTATAATGTTATCTAATCGTTTGTGAAAAAGATGTGTAACAATCTCATTGATGACCTTTTCATCGATTATACCTAGAAGATGTGAAATTTTTTCAGTTGTTAGGTTTTCATTTCCATATGAGATGCATTGTTCAAGAATACTCATTGAATCTCTTGCGCTGCCCCTCGCAGACTCAGCAATAATATTTGGTACCTCAGCTTCAAATTTAACACTCTCTTTTTCGAGAGTTTGCTTGATGTGATTTGATAGAATATCATTTGTAATTGACTCAAGCTTAAAATGTAAACATCTAGATATAACCGTTTCAGGAAGTTTATCGGGATCTGTAGTTGCAAGAAGAAACTTTACGTGCTCAGGAGGTTCCTCAATTGTTTTGAGTAATGCATTGAAACTTTTTGTGGAAAGCATGTGAACTTCATCTATTAGATAAATCTTGAATCTTGAGGATGTCGGAGCATATTGAACATTTTCCATCAGCGTTCTTGTATCCTCTACCTTTGTTCTAGATGCAGCATCGATTTCTATCAAATCAAGATTATTATTATTGTCTATTGCCAAACAAGACTCACATTTACCGCATGGGTTCTCAGAAATACCCTCTTTGCATAATAAGGATTTTGCAAATATCCTTGCTATAGTTGTTTTACCAACACCCCTGGTGCCAGAAAATAGATATGCATTATGCAATTTATTTAAATTGATTGAATTGGCTAAAGATTGAACACAAAAATCTTGTCCAATAACTTCATTAAAGAACTTAGGACGATATTTAAGAGCAAGTATTTTATTATTCATTTATCTTATTAAGTAAATGACCAGTTTTAACAAATATAACAGCACCGTCATTAAGTGTATATGGCGTATGCTGGCTCATGTGTGGACTTCTAATCCAAGTATGCTTCGGATAACTTCCATGCTCATCATAAAAAGTTCCTTTAATTACAAAAATTTCCTCGCCACCATAGTGCCGATGTAAATTAAACTGAGTATTAGCATCCCATTTAACTAATGCAGTGTTTTCATGTTCAAAGTTATGAAGAGGTAAAACTTCAAGACCTTTTACTAGTCCAGGCAACCATATTTTATTTTCAGTATTAATAATAACTCTCGTACTATCTGCTTTGTTAAACTGTCTTAACTTTACAAAAAGCTTACAGCCTTCCTTGCTGAATGGTTTGTGTTTCGAGTTGTGTGGATTTCTAATATATGTACCAGCCGTATAATCACCTGACTCATCCGAAAAAGTTCCCTCCAGTACAAAAAGTTCCTCTCCGAAGTCGTGAATATGCTCATCAAAAAAAGAATCAGCCTGAAATTCTACCAATGTTGTAGAAACTGCATATTCACTATCTTCACTTCTTTCAAGCAAAGTCCTCTTGACACCCGAACATGGCGACAAGATTGCTTCTAAACGTGACGAATGCATGACTACTTTTTCATTATAATTTTGATTAAGCATAATTATTTATCTTGTCTGTTATCAACTAAATGAACAGTTAGGCCCTCATAAACATCATATATATCCATCTGACAACATAATCTACTTCGATTTTCATCAAAGTGGTCGGACCTTTCAAGCATAAATAATTCCATTGAACCAGGATCCATCGGTTCAATTTTATCAACCCATTCAGGATCTATATGAACATGACAAGTCCCACAGTTGCAAGATCCATTACATATAGCTGGTATCTCCGGAATTTTAAGCTTCTTTGCTGCATCCAGCATTGTCCGTCCAACACTCATTGTGGTAGTTAGTATCTCATCACCCCTGACAAAATTTATTTTAATAGACATCAATTTTCTCCAAAAATATCTCGTGTATAGACCTTATTTGAAACTTTATTCAGTTTTTTTGAGGCTCTATTTGTAACAACCAGTTTTGTTTTCTTAATAAATAAATCAAAGTTATTAATTATTGGGCACCCAAATATAGATTTTTTATCTTTAATAAGGGGTTCATGTATGAAAACGTTTCTCCCATTTTTCTTAAGTAGCTTGATTATATCAATAATACTTGATTCTCTAAAGTTATCTGAATCTTTCTTCATTGCCAACATATATATACCAATATTTTTTTCTTTATGCTTCAGAATATCACTGACAATAAATTGCTTCCTCTGAAGATTTGACAACGTCAACGATTTTACAAGTGCATTGGGTATCTGTCCAAAGCTTGAGTGGAGCTGCTTAGTATCTTTTGGTAAACAATAACCGCCAAATCCAAACGATGGATTATTATAACCCTCACCTATCCTTGGGTCAGACGATACTCCCATTATAATTGACTTAGGATCTAATTTATTTCCAAGACAATAAGAATCTAATTCATTAAAAAATGCAACGCGTGAAGCAAGATAACTGTTAGAGAATAGTTTGACGGATTCAGCTTCTGAGCTTGGCATATAGACTGTTTTTATGTTTCTTTTTCGTACAACACTTTTAATGATATTAACAAATTTCAATGAATATTTATCCTTACTTCCAATAATAATCCTTGATGGGAAGAGATTATCATAGAGTGCTCGTCCTTCTCGAAGAAATTCAGGTGAAAAATATATTTTTAGATTCTTAAACTTATTATTAACCTGAACTGTATAGCCAACGGGCAAAGTTGATTTAATTATAATTATTGAAGTTGATTTCATCATAGATAATTTTCTTAAAATTTTATCAATTGAATTGGTATCGAACATATTAGTAGACGTTTGAAAGTTAGTTGGAGTTGAAATTATAATAAAATCTGATTTTGATATCTCAGAATTTATTTTGACACTTGTTTTTAGCTTTAGTTTTTTGTTCTTGAAGAATTCAGATATTAATTTATCTTTAATTGGTGATCGTCTTTTTTCAATTGATTCTAATTTAGA
>CAJWRL010000029.1 GCA_913046125.1 uncultured Gammaproteobacteria bacterium | reverse complement strand
TTGATCTTAAAGTAGCAGGTAATATCTATACCCGAATAATGAATCCAACCTCTGATGTTTTGGAAAAAAGAGTTGCAGCCATGGAAGGAGGGATTGGGGCATTAGCATTAGCTTCTGGTTCAGCAGCTACTACTTACGCAATCATGACTATCTGTGAAGCGGGAGATAACATTGTGAGTACAAGTACTCTCTATGGTGGAACATACACACTGTTCGCTCACCAGCTACCCAGATTTGGAGTTGACGTAAAGTTCGGAGATTATGATGATATTCCAAGTCTTGAAAAACTTATAGATAAAAAAACTAAAGCAATTTTTTGTGAATCTATAGGTAATCCCGCTGCAAATGTTGTAGATGTTCCTGAAATAGCAAAAATCGCGCATAAACATAACATACCACTCATTGTGGATAACACTGTGCCATCACCATATTTATTCAGACCCATCGAACATGGGGCTGATATAGTTGTTCACTCACTAACAAAATATATGGGAGGACATGGAACAACAATAGGTGGGATAATTGTGGATTCTGGAAAATTTCCTTGGGCGAAACACAAAACTAAATTTAAAAGGCTAAATACACCTGATATGTCTTACCATGGCGTTGTATTCACAGAGGCTATGGGTGATGCAGCGTTCATAGGAGCAGCAAGAGTTGTACCATTGAGAAACATGGGGGCTGCAATATCTCCATTTAATAGTTTCCTAATACTGCAAGGAATTGAGTCTCTACCTGTAAGAATGGATAGACATTGTGAGAATGCCACTAGAGTTGCAGAGTTTTTGGAAAATCATAAGTGTGTAACATGGGTTAATTATCCTGGCCTGAAATCTCATAAAGAATATAAACTAACGAAAAAACTAATGAATGGAAGGGCATCGAGCGTTCTGAGTTTTGGTATCAAAGGTGGCATGAAAAAAGGTGGGATATTTATTGATAATCTTAAACTAATCACAAGACTTGTTAATATTGGCGATGCTAAGTCTCTGGCATGTCACCCAGCTAGCACCACTCATAGACAATTATCCAAAGAAGAGTTGAAAGCAGCAGGTGTACCTGAAGATCTTGTAAGGCTATCAATTGGCCTTGAGAATATTGACGACATAATAGAGGACTTGGACACAGCTCTTAAAGCATCGCAAAAATAGCTATTTTTTAATATAAATTTTATTTCCAGATGCTGCAAACTGATCTGATTTTTCTTTCATACCTTTTTCAACAGCAATTTTGATATCTTTAATATTGTGCTTAGATGCGTAGTCACGAATATCTTGTGTAATTTTCATTGAACAAAAATTTGGTCCACACATTGAACAAAAATGTGCAGATTTAGCACTCTCTTGAGGAAGTGTCTCGTCATGAAAATCTTTTGCTTTGTACGGATCTAGTGATAAGTTGAATTGATCTAACCACCTAAATTCAAATCTCGCTTTTGATAATTCGTTGTCTCTCTCGACAGCAAAATTATGACCCTTAGAAATATCAGATGCATGTGCCGCAATCTTGTATGCCACGAGTCCATCTTTGACATCTTCTTTGTTTGGTAAGCCTAGGTGCTCCTTAGGAGTAACGTAGCAAAGTAAAGAAGTGCCAAATGATCCAATATTTGCTGCACCTATTGCAGAAGTAATGTGATCATACCCGGGCGCAATGTCTGTAACCAGCGGGCCAAGAGTATAGAAGGGTGCCTCTTCACAATACTCTTCTTCTAATGTTACATTCTCTTTTATTTTATTTAGAGGTACATGACCAGGTCCTTCAATCATTACTTGTACACCTTTAGATCTGGCTTTTAGGGTTAATTCACCTAGTGTTTTTAATTCTAAAAATTGTGCTTCATCATTTGCATCTGATATTGATCCTGGTCGGAGACCATCGCCAAGTGAAAATGATACGTCGTATCTTTTCATTATGTCACAAAGATCAGCAAAGTTTTCATAAAGAAAATTTTCCTTGTGGTGTGCTAAGCACCATTTTGCTATTATGGAACCACCACGAGAAACAATACCAGTTAATCTTTTTGTGGTTGTCGGAATGAAACTTAGTCTTAGACCAGCGTGGATAGTGAAGTAGTCTACTCCTTGCTCAGCTTGTGAGATTATAACATCACGAAAGATGTCATAGTTAAGGTCTTCTGCCTTTCCATTTACTTTTTCTAATGCCTCATAAATAGGTACCGTTCCAATTGGAACAGGCGAGTTTCTTATTATGGCTTCTCTCGTTTCGTAGATATTCTTCCCAGTAGATAAGTCCATAACAGTATCTGCCCCCCATCTTACAGCCCACAGCAACTTATCAAGCTCTTCTTCAATATTTGATTTCACTGGAGAATTACCTATGTTTGCATTAACTTTTGTGAGAAATTTTTTACCAATTATCATTGGTTCAAGTTCCGGGTGTTTTATATTACTTGGAATAATCGCCCTACCAGACTCGATTTCCTTTCTTACAAACTCTGGAGTTATTAAAGCTTCTTCATTTGAATAGAAACTATTCTCTCTTGCAGCAACATACTCCATTTCTTTTGTGATAATTCCATTTTTAGCATATGTAAGCTGAGTAATATTATTATTAAATCTTTCATCTGATTTAAATTCATGCTCTCTATTTTGTAGCCACTCATATCTTGATTTTGGTAATCCTGAATCTAGATTTATGTCATAGCTTGGGTCTGTATAAGGACCAGTAGTATCATACACATGGAACTGTTTGTCTCCACCATCACCATCTGATATCGTGATTGCTCGGTATGGGATTTGTAATTCTTCAATTTGCTTATAAATTTTTTCAGAATTTGGATAATTTATCTTATATTCGTCAAGATTGATCTTATTATCTTTCATATGATTCTCTCAATATAGTTCAATAGTAGCATAAACATAGATATAATTACCTGATGAATAGCAACGATCATCTAAATCAAATCTACAGAAGCAATAATATTCTAGATGAAAAGATATTGAGTGTCATCAGAAAGATAAAAAGACGGAGTTTTGTACCACAGGAATATAAAAGTTTTTCGTATTCTGATATAACTATTCCTCTTGGGCATGGGGTTTCTATGCTTACTCCTTCATGTGAGGCGACAATTCTTCAAGAGATGGATTTCCACGAAAATGATAATGTTTTATTAATCGGAAATGGGAGCGGCCATCTGGCGGAATGTATATCTCATCTGAGTAGTTCAGTAGCTGCATATGAATGCAACAACACTCTCTATGACATGGGGAAAAAAAACTTGGACACTTACAGCGTCAATAGGGAAAAGATATTCCTTTTTAACAAGAATATATTTAATTTTCTAGATAAGATGCATGATCATACAAAGGTAATTTTCACATGCTCAGTTAGATCCTATGACTTTTTTTTAGATTATTTGAGTGAAAACTCCAAAACTTTCACATTTCTATGGCAAGATAAGTCTCCCTATAGCTCAGGAATAATAATCGATAAGACAAGAAATAGTTACACAGTAAGTAAAAATATAGTAACATCACAGACTGATTTAATAGTAGGAATATAATGCAAGAAAAAACACCTATAGAAATAAAAGAAATGATGGCCTCAAACCCTATTTTGAAAATAGTTGATGTTAGGGAACAATGGGAATTTGATAAGTGCCACATAGCAAATAGCAAACACATTCCTATGGGTAAAATTCCTGACTCTATCGATTATTTTGAGGGGTCGAGTGAGTATGTGATAGTGTGTCATCATGGGATTAGAAGTAGAACTGTGGCACTATATCTAGAGCAAAATGGGGTAAATAACCTATATAATCTTACGGGTGGTCTAGAAAAGTGGTCCGATGATGTAGATCCCAATATGGAAAAATACAGATGAAAAAAATTATCTACTTAATCTTGTTTATATCAATTAATGGTCATGCCACAGACCTAATCAATCTTTATGAGAGAGCGAAACAACATAATATTGATATATTGAATAATCAGATTGATGTAAGTATAGCTAATGAGTCACTTAAGCAAACTCGATCATCAGTATTTCCAGAAATTAATTTCAATGCTCGAGCTAGTGAAACTACAATCGAAAGATATAAATCACTTGGATCATATGATCCATCTAATTATGATCGTGATACATATAACCTGTCAATAAAGCAGCCATTACTACATCTTTATGTTTTTGATGAAATAAAAAAAGCAAAAAGCTCACTAGAGCAAAACGAAATAACTAAGGATGATGCTGATTCATCTCTTATTCTCGAGTCAGTAAGACATTATTTTAATTTAATTAAATTTAAGAATGCAGTTGCCTTAAGTGAGATTGAAAATGACTATCAAAGATCTATATATAGGGTATCCTCAAAGTTATATGAAAATGGAAGCATATCTATTGAGGAATATGAAACGCTGAAGAATAATTATGAATCTTCAAAAAATGATTTAAATATAAGTAAAAATAATCTATCTCAGATTAAGAATGATGTATACGTATTCTCAGGGAAAGAGCTTAATGATATTAATGACATAAAGCTATTGACGATAAATCACAAGAATTTAATACTTGATGATTTAATTAATTCAGCCTATACAAATAATAATATAATTCGAATGTCAAAACAGGATATGAGTATTAATCGTAACGAAATAGCTGCACAGAAATCTAGACACTATCCAACAATTGATTTACTAGTGGAATATGATTACCTTGATATTACTCAAGGTGGATCTCAGTTCGGTGCAACTACTCGAGAAGACTCAACAATTTCATTAGTTTTAAATTTCCCAATATTTAATGGCGGTTATCAGTCCTCAAAGATCAAGGAGGCAAGGCTGAATTATCAAAAAGCTCGTCTTGATCATACAAACTCGAGAAGACTTATCAGAAAGGAAATTATAGACAATTATAACGTCTACAATACTAATGAGGGCTTATACTCAACGTCTTTACAAATATTAAAAACCTACCTGAAAAAATATGAGAATGCTCAGGAGGGTTATGAAAAAGGCATCTATACTAATACGCAAGTGCTTGAAGCAAAATTAGAATATTCTAGAGCACTCTTCGATGCCAAGAATATAATGATGGATTATCTCTTTAGCGAATTAACCCTTGACCACTTGCAAAACAACCTGAATGTTTCGTCTTTAAGAAGAATAAATACTTATCTCGCTTGGTAATGATTAAGTATAATTTTTTATTATATTTAATATCGCCATTCATACTACTAAAATTAATTTTCTATAGTTTAAAAAATTCTAACTCGTTCTCTTATATAAGTAACAAACTATTTGGGAGAAATTTAACCAAAAATTATTCGCTCTGGTTACATGCAGCGTCAGTCGGAGAGATGAAAATAGCTATTAAAGTCTCAAAGTATCTACTTGAAAAGGGTTACAAAGATATTTTGATAACATCAAACACTCCATCATCTGAATTCATTTTTAAAGAATCAAACTTGAATGGAGTTGATCATTGCTACCTTCCATTTGACTTTTTCTTCGCAACAAAAAAATTTGTTAAATCTGTATCTGCAGATTTACTGATTATAATTGAAACAGAGATTTGGCCAAACCTTTATAGCCTCTGTAAAAAAAATAAGACGAATATAATAACTATCAACGGAAGATTCAACCCACCTCAAGGACTTCTTGGTTTGATGTCAAAAAAATTATACACGAGTACCCTTGATAAGATTAATCATATTTACTGTAAATCAGAGAGAGATGTATCAGCGTTCAAAGGCTATATCGATGAGAACAAAATAAGTCTTACAGGTAATATTAAACACTCACTGGTAAGTAATGATGTAAGTGGAGAGAGAATTGTTGATAAGAAATATGTTCTTCTTGCATCATCGCATCATAGGGAAGAGATAATTATAATCAAAGAGTGGCTGAAACTAAAATCTAATAAGCATCTCTTAGTCATAGCGCCTAGACACCCAGAGAGGCTGGGGGATATATTGTCAGATATACCTCTATCTGGAGTAAACATCGCAATTAGAAGTAAGGCAGAAAAGATAAGAGGTTCAACTCAAATTTACATAGCAGATACTCTAGGTGAAATGAATAATTTAATTAAATACTCAGAATTCACAATATTTGGAGGATCGTTTGTTGATGTTGGCGGGCACTCATTCATGGAAGCGGCAGCATATTCAAAAGCGATTATAGTAGGTCCGTATATGTATAATTTTGTTGAGGAAACTGAAGAGTTTCTAAAAAACAATGCACTTATTATGTGTCAGAAACCCGAGATGCTGAAGAATATATTCGAAAAGCTTTTCAGATCAAAATCTAAAAGAGTAATCTTTGAGAAAAATGCTAAATCATTGTTGGATGCTAAATCTTCTATATTACAGGAGTATATTTCAAATATAGAAAAACATATTAATCATAAACCGATCTAACAAATTTATCCCAATCAAATTTTGCAAACAAGTCATATTTTTTTAGCGAGTCACTAAACTTATTAATTACACGTGCTGAATAATTTTGGGAGTTAATCTTTTGTGAATTTATAGTAACCTTATCAAAGTCTATGAATGATAATTTATCAGACTCCGGGTTGTAAATAATATTCGTTAGATTCATATCAAAATTATAAACACCATTATCGAATAAAAATCTAAAACATAGTCCAACCTCCTCCTCAATATTTATCTTAAGGCGTTTCATTAATGTTTTATCAAGTGTTTCTCCCGTTATCTTAGAGAGTATGATGTCACCTTTATAAAATAAGTTACTTCTAATCACATATGAGAATATGGGCATGCATAACTCTAGTTTACTTGTTACCCACTCATTTTTTGAGTTCTTAACTATATTCATAAAATCCATATGATTTTTCTGCTCTCTTATCGGACGCGTATTCTTCAAGCCATAATAAAAGTAGTTATCATTAAACAAGTGCATCGCGCCTTTTCTACAGAAATGTTTTTTTATTAGACCATTATTTAGATCAAGAAAATTTGAGGTATTAGAAAGTCTAAACTCATCAGAATCTAACGAAGCAAGTATTCTATCTTTAAGTATCGGTTGGATAGATGAGTCGTAACAGATATACTGATTGTTAAACTTGTGTGAGACAATTGAACCGAATTTTGTTTTTATCATATGGTCAAAGATAATAATACATCAATATCGATATGTATTCTAAGATTATCCTCAATAGGAGATGTTACTCATATAATACCAATAATATCTACAATTAGAAGTGTATATCCAAAATCAAGAATAAGTTGGGTTATTGGAAAAACTGAGTATGAGTTGGTTAAAAATCTCAAAAATATTGACTTTATTGTTGTGGATAAAAAAAAGACTCTCGATTCAATTTTGGATATGCGCAGTTTATTTAAGAATAATCAATTTGATGTTGTGTTTCATATGCAAAAATCTCTAAGATCGAAGTTAATTGGCAATATAATTAATGGCAGAGTTAATGTCACATTTAATGATATAGAAACTAAAGGGTCGCATGTGATTGATCATTTTTTTAGTTTTCTTGAAAAAATAAATATCAAAAAAAGAGTCATAGATTGGCAATGTGAAAATATTCTCTGTAATAACGATCAATTTATAAAGAATAATAACTTGTATAGTTTACAGCCCTTTATTGCAATTAATCCTTTTACGAGTGTAAGATCGAATAATTACAGAGAATGGAGCTATGATAATTTTGCTACGATATCTGATTATTGCAGAAATCAATATTCACTGAACACGGTAATTCTGGGTAAAACTAATAAAGAGAAAATTAGAGAGGTTATGGATTGTTTTGGTGAAGATTCAAAAGCAGTAAATTTAATCAACAAGACTAGTTTAAGTGAAATGTTATCAGTACTTAATTTAAGTAAGTTTTATATTGGTCCAGATTCAGGGACACTACATATGGCAAGGATGATTAATAAACCTATAATAGGGTTATATGCTACCTCTAATCCAAAAAGAACAGGGCCGTATCAAAAACTCGAATATGTGATTGATAAATATTCTGAAGCTTTAGATAAATTTTCAAGTAAGAAAAAAAGTAGTGTCAGATGGGGAGAAAGAGTTCGGGATCCAAATGCGATGAGTTTGATAACCATAGATGATGTTAAAGCCAAAATCAAAGAAATAATTAAGAATCAAGTTTCTTAATGTTCTCTATAATTTCTGTAGTTGACTTTTCATCTATGATATCAACCAATTCAATTCTTTTATTTTCTTTTAACATATAGTCCGCACCAGCTATATCCTCAATGTTATAATCCTTGCCTTTCACTAATACATCAGGCGATATTTCCATTATGGTTTTCTCAGGTGTGTCTTCGTTGAATATGTAAATATAATCAACAGATGCTAAACCCCCAAGAACATACGCCCGATCATCTTGCGAACAAATAGGTCTGAGATCTGATTTGAAACTTTTGATAGATTGATCAGAATTAAGTCCGACAACTAGAATATCCCCTTTTAATTTAGCTTGCTCGAGAATAAAAATATGACCTGGATGAATAATATCAAAGCAACCATTTGTGAAAACTACACATTTCCCTGATTTCTGCTCATTCTCTAGGATAGATTTTAAGCTATCAATATCAGCTATTAATTTAGAGTTTTTTAATTGCATTATTAAGATCAGACTTACTTACACTCACTGTACCCAAGTGTTGTATAGATAAACCCGCAGCAACATTAGCCAGTTCACATGATTTTTTGAGAGTCTTATTTGATGATAGAGATGCTGCTAAAACTGATATCACTGTATCACCTGCTCCTGTTACATCATAAACCTCCTTTTGCGATGTAGCAAAAGAAATAACTGACTTTTTATGAAAAAGAATCATACCATTCTTACCGAGTGTTAATAAAAGTGCGTCTAGATTTAATGACTCTTTTAATTCCTTACCTCTTTTTACCATATCTTGTTTATTTTTTGGTTTACCAGCTATTATCTCAAACTCAAGCTCATTTGGTTTTACCAGGTATGCCCCCGCATACATAGAGTAATCTGAACCTTTAGGATCAATAATTACTCTAATTTTTTTCTCATTAGCATAATTTATTATTCTGCTAGCGATTGGTTTTATGGCACCTTTGTCATAGTCAGATATTATAATCAAATCTGAGTTTTGCGCATACTTTACGACTTTCTTATATAAAGAATCATGCATGTTCGATTTATTTTTATCTTCATGATCAAGTCTCATCAGGTGTTGATCATTTCCGATAATTCTCGACTTAAGGGTTGTTCTTATGGACAAATCTTTTACTGGATCAAACTTTATGGATGTGTGTCTTAGCACTTTTACAAGCTCTTTAAGTTCTGGATCATCACCAGTAATCCCAAGTAAAGATACATTCATTCCAAGTGCTGACAAGTTTTGAGCTACATTCGATGCACCACCAGGCTTGAAAATAGTCTTTTTAATGTCGACGATAGGTACTGGAGCCTCTGGCGAAATTCTATTTACGGTACCATGACTGTATTTGTCTAGCATTATGTCGCCGACAACAAGAATATTCTTTTTCTTAAACATTTTAGACTCGTGTTAACCAGTGATCATATCTCGTATTTTTACCCCTAATTAAATCGAAATATTCTTTTTGGACTTTTCTTGTAAT
>CAJWRL010000028.1 GCA_913046125.1 uncultured Gammaproteobacteria bacterium | reverse complement strand
GCAACATTATTTCCCTTTCCAAGAAAATTATCTTGCTGAACTTTTATATTGAAAATGGCTCCAGAGGAATCAGAATAGCCAGCTCCAATCTTAAACTCTCCTGATTGACTTTCTTCAACAATAAAATCAATATCAATTAATCCTAAAGATTCGTCAACAATGTTTTTTTTAACTTCAACATTATTTACAAATTTTAATCTTTGAAGTCTTATTTTGGATCTATCTATTTTACTCTCAGTATACATAGATGATTCAAACTGCCTTAACTCACGTCTATACACTTCATCATTTGTTTTTGTATTACCAACAATATTGATTCTTCTTACATAAGACTTAGATTTAGGATTGATTCTAAAATTGATGTCAGCAGTAGATACATCGTCTTTAAAATTTACATTATATATAATATCAGGAAAAGCATATCCACTCTCACCAAGAATGAATTTTATACTTTGTTCAGCGCTTTCAATATTTGCTCTAGAAAAAGTTGAACCTGGTTTAAGGTTAAAATTGAGTATATTTTTGAATATTTGTGGATCAAATTCTTCGAGACCATATACTTTTGTATCACCAAATTGATACAAACTGCCCTCACTAAGAGAGATAGTTATAAATATATCACTCTTATCAGACGATAAATTCACCTGCTTTGAGACAAGTCTTACCTTGGCATAACCTCTATCTTGATAAAATTTAAGTAATGATTCAATGTCTTGATCGAGGAGTGAGCTATTATATATATCCTTGCTCGACCAAACTTCAAACCAGTATTTAGGTCCGGACTTTATAAAAGATTTCAATTGTCTAGTAGAAAAGTTCTTATTGCCAAGAATCTTGATTTCTTTAATGGTGGAGGCAGTGCCTTCATCAATATTTATATCAAGCTCAATTAAATTATCATCAAGAGTATTCTCTATGATGTCAATTGAGGATGAATATCTACCATTATCAAAATATAATCTAGTCAACTCTTGTTGTACTTTATCCACGAGATTTTTACTATAAGGTTTACTCTGTGATATTCCAACGCTCTTAAGAGATGAAATAATTTGGTCAGCTTCTACTAATTTATTACCATCTATGTTGATTTTTGAAATGATCGGAGTTTCAACAACTGATATATAAAGTGTGTTCTGATCCAAATTAACTTTGATATCAACGAAAAGATTTGTAGAAAAAAGATTCTTTATTATGTCTGAGATATCCTCATTATTGTATATTTTGCCAACTTGGAATCCAGAGTATTCGGTGATCTCTTCATCAGAGACTCTATTATTACCCTCAATAACTAAAAAATTAGCTTGTTGCTCCTCGGCAAAGGCAAAATTTACAAATAAAAAAAATAGTCCTATTGCGATTAATTTTCGATTCATGAAAATATTCTAACGAAATCGTTATAAAAAGCGATTATCATAATTAAGCCAAGTAGAGCTATGCCAACAAATTGTGCAGCCATCTGAAATTTAAGTGGCAACTCATTACCGAAAATCATTTCATATGTATAATAAACAAGGTGTCCCCCATCAAGCATTGGAATTGGAAGTAAATTAAGGACCCCTAGACTTACACTTAATATTGCCAACAAATAAAGAAAGTAAGAAAAACCCATCTCTAATGATTTACCAGAGAATTGTGCTATTGAGAGCGGGCCGCTCAAATTTTTTACATTTGCATCCCCTGTGACCAGTCTACCGATCATTTTAAAAGTAAGTATTGTGTAGTCAGTGGTACTGCTGATAGCTTTCTGCAGTGAATCAGAGAGTCCATAACTAACAAGGATAAAACTAGAATCATCAATTCTTTTTGAAATGCCTAAAAACCCTCTTCCATTTTTATCTAAAATTCTTGCAGTATAATCAAAGATATTATTATCTCTTTCAACCACAACGCTGATGTCTGTATTGGGGTTTATCTGTATGTATTTAACTAAATCTATCCATGATTCAATCATGATTCCATTGACAGATATAATCCTATCACCAATTTGAAAATTTTTATTATTAGGCTGATTATTAATAGATCCTATAATAGGTAAATTATCTGGATACACGACATTAAGACCTATATTTTGTATTATATCTCCCTCTTGATTCAGAATAGATGGCAAATATGGCACGTTGTGAGTGAGTTCCTGATTGTCATCACTTCTCAAAGATAAATTAACTGATTTGTTGTTGATTACATTATTTAGTATTTCAACTCTGACATCTTGCCAACGCTGGACGTCATTGCCACCAACAGAAATAATCTGATATATGTCATTCTCCAAGTTAATTTTGGGCTTTATCCCACCAATGCCATTTAAATAAGTCATAGTAAAAAAAACAACTGCTAATATTAAATTAAATATTGGTCCAGCTGCAACAATTGCAAACCTCTGATAAACACTTTTTTTATCAAAACAGAATTCATAGTCACTTTTTTTTATATCACTAGGGTCTCCTTCAGCATTTTTTGATTCGAGCATTTGTACATATCCACCCAGTGGAATCATACAAAGTGAATATTCCGTTTCAGAACTTTTTGATACATGTGAGTATATTGGTTTACCAAATCCAACACTAAATTTAAGAACTTTTACATTACAAAGCCTTGCAACAATAAAATGACCATATTCATGAAAAGTTACTAGAATACCTATCGCTATAATAAAACCAATTATACTATTAAGAAGCTCCATATTTTTCCTTTATCAATTTTTTTGTAATAACTCTGATCTCTTCATCATTATCCAAAACAGATCCAATATCACTATTACTAATTATCTCAACTTTATTCAGAATCTCTTCAATGATGCTTGGTATATCTGTATACATAATTTTATCATTTAAGAAGTATTCTACACTAATTTCATTTGCGGCATTAAGAATTAATCCAGAATTTTTACCAATTTCCGCTACAGTTCTTGCTAGCTTATAGCATGGAAATTTTGATATAGGAATATCCTCGAAAGTAAGATCATTATATACAAATTTTTTAGATGGTGATCTATAAACTCTATGAGGAAACGTAAGTGCATAAGATATAGGTATCTTCATGTCTGGATCAGACATATGCGCAATAACTGTACCATCAAAGAATTCGACTAAAGCATGAACTTTACTCTGCCTATGAATGATTGCATTAATTTTTTCAAGATTTAAATTAAAGAGTAATTTTGCTTCTATGATCTCTAACCCTTTATTCATCATAGTTGATGAATCAACAGATATTTTTTCTCCCATGTCCCATGTTGGGTGTTTAATAGCATGTTGTGATTTTATATTTTTAAATTCAGAAACATCAAGATCAATAAATGGTCCGCCAGAAGCAGTGATGGTTAGATTGTTAATATTTGATTCATAGTATTCCTTATTGTTGACTTTATATTCAAGTCCAGAAGACAAGATAACCTGAAGCAGAGCATTATGCTCACTATCTATAGGCAAGAGCTTAGCATCGGACTTACTCAATATAGACATTATCATCTCACCTGCTGCCACTAAGATTTCCTTGTTTGCAATGATGATTGTTTTATTTGCATAAATAGCATCTATTACAGGCTTAAGACACTGAAAACCGACTATCGCTGCAACAACAATATTTACTTCATCATGCGATGATATCTCATTCAGACCCTCATCTCCAAATAAAATTCTTGTTACACCAATTTCATAACCATACTCTTTTAAAAATTTCTTATATTTCTCATGATTTGTGATAACTGCAATTCTGGGCTTATATTTGATGATCTGATCATGCAACAATGAAATGTTCTTATTACATGATATCGCATGTAGGTTAAATTTATCATGTAGTTTCGATACTACTTCCAGAGTATTTTTGCCAACAGATCCGGTGGATCCAAGAATACTAACTTTCTTCAAAACAAGAACCACAAATAAAAAATTGGCAGTGATGTGAAGTAACTATCCAATCTATCAAGGATACCTCCATGACCTGGCAGCAAAGAACCTGTATCTTTAATTTCAAATACTCTTTTTATCAGGCTCATCAAAAGATCGCCAAAAAAGACCATCATTATAAATATCAGTAATAAAATAATATCTAAAAAAGTCCATTGAAAATTAAAATGATCAGATATTACAATAAATGTAAAGACAGTTAATACTAACGCTCCAATATAACCTTCGTATGTTTTATTTGGACTTATTGCCGAAGTAATTTTATTTTTACCGAATAGTTTCCCACTTAAATACGCAGACATATCAATAAAAGATACTAGAGAAATAAGAATTATGTAGTAATGCTTATTATCAATAATATATGATTTCATGGGTAGTGTATTATCATATGGGAATAAATTCGTTAAAAATAAAAAAAATGATAAATTTAAGATGACGCCATAAAATAATGAGTGCTGCTTTATCTTTTCTCTTAGATACGATTCATGATTAAATGTCAGATACATCATAATTATTAGAAGTGAGAGAAAAAATAGCGAATATATCCCAATGTCTATCGATTTGTTATAATCTAAAACATATATTAATATAAAAAAAGGAAAGATATAATATTTTGATTTTGATGATATTCTAAGCCATTCATGAAATGATAAAAGAGTAACTAAGTATATCGATACTACTAGTGATGTGTTTGAACCATACAAGAAAAGCAAGGCCAGAATAAATACAAGCACTGCTATAGTTGCTACTCTTTTAAAAAATTCGGTCATTATTCTACTTTTCCGAACTTTCTCTTAATTGATTTATAGTTATTAAGAATATTTGATACATCATCCGAGCAGAATTCAGGCCATAATACATCTAAAAAAATTAATTCACTATATGCTGCCTGCCACAGCATGAAGTTACTAAGTCTTTTATAACCACCTGTTCTGACAATCATGTCAGGAAAATCACTCCCAGTAGAAAGATATTTCGACAGATTCTCATATGAAATTGCGAGTTTTTTCCTCATTAGGATATTAATGGAATTAACTACATCCCATTGACCTCCATAATTATATGCGATATTCAATTTATATTTTGTAAACTTCGATGTTGCTGATTCCGCATAGTCTATCGTATCTCTAATATTTTTTGGTAGGTGAGAAATATCACCAATTACTTTGAATTTAACTTGATTATCTAATAAGTCTGGTAAATGTTTTTTTATCGAATCATCTAGAAGTATAGAAATGAATTCAGTTTCTTCTTTTGACCTATTCATATTCTCACTACTCATAGCAAAAAAAGTCACGGTATTAATATCAAGCTCAATGCAAGATAAAAAAATATCGTATACATTTGAGGAACCTTGTTCATGACCGAACTGTCTAGTCTTGCCGTGTCTATCAGCCCACCTTCCATTGCCGTCCATTATAAAGGCTATGTGTCTCACTGCTAGACTTCGCTTATTTCTTCTATTTTTTTTATGACTATCTCTTCAGATGTATTAATATACTCATCAGTCAAATCTTGAATTTCGATTGTATAATCCCTCTCAAAATCTTTTGATATTTTTTTATCTTTCTCTAAATTAGATATCGATGTATTCGCCGAACGCCTTATATTTCTTAGTGTTACTTTGATATTCTCACCTTCTTTCTTTACTATCTTGTTGAGCTCTTCTCTACGTTCTTGAGTAAGCGGTGGAAATTTAATATGGATGTTAGTTCCATTCACAGTAGGATTAACACCAAGGTTACTTTCGTTAAGGGATTTTTCGATTAAAGAAACAGCATTTTTATCCCATACGCTAAGAGAAATAGTGGAGGCATCTGTTACAGATATATTCGCAAGCTGCTTTATTGGAGTGTTAGAACCAAAATAATCAACTGTTACTTGGTCCAGTATACTTGGATTAGGTCTTCCTGCTCTAATTTTTGAAAGTACTGACTTAAAGTTTTCTATGCTTTTATCCATTGATGACCTAGTGTCAGATTTGATTTTTTCAAACATAGGTTTAGTTTAGCTTATTTGATTATAAACTTCTTGCGCAAAATCTTCTGATTTTTTCTCTAATCCTTCACCAACTTCATATCTATTATAAGACAGTATTTCATTATCCTTTATTATTTTAGACAGGGAGGTAGATGGATCTTTTACAAATGGCTGATTGAGAAGTGTGTTCTCATTAATAAACTTCTTCATCTTGCCTTCAAGAATATTCCTTTTGATATCCTCTTTTTTATCAAGTTTATCAAGTTCTTGTTTATAAATCTCTTTCTCTGATTTTAAGGTATCTTTATCAAGTGAAGATTCATCAATAGAAAGAGGATTTGACGCTACAATTTGCATGCAAATATCTTTCGCTAAGGTTTCATCAGAAGATTTTAGCTCAACCATCGAAACGATTTTATTGTTATGTGAATAGGCATAAACATTATTTTTTTTATCAATTTTAAAATATCTCCGAAGCTTAATATTTTCTCCTAATTTTGATATTGAGTTGTTAATCATTTCAGTAATAATTTGATGCACTTCAGATTCCTCCTTGGTGAGTAACTCATTAGCTATTGATTCAGCAAGTGATATAAAGTTGTGATCTTTAGCAACAAAATCAGTTTCAGAGTTTAGCTCTAAAATGAGTAGACAATCAGAATTTTCATAAAAGTTTACTAATCCCTCTGCAGCAATTCTAGAACCTTTTTTTTCGGCTTTCTTGCCAGACTCTGATCTAAATATCTTAACAGCTTCGTCAAGATTATTATTTGCCTGATCAAGATATTTTTTACAATCAAGCATTCCCGCTCCAGTAATTTCTCTAAGCTGTTTTACTAATTCTAGGGATCCACTCACTCTACTTTTCCTTATCTTTAGATGTTTTTTCTTTATTATCTTTCTGAGATTTTGATACCTTTTGGACCTCAGATGCTTTAATATTTTTTTTAGCTTTGATAGATTTTTTTTGATCAGTATTCGTATCAGAAGCTTGTGATGCTTTTTTAGGTTTATTCTGAAGAATTATCTCAGAAATAGATTTTAAAAAAAGATCGATTGATGACATAGAATCATCATTCGCTGGGATCATATAATCAACTCCCTCAAATGAATTATTTGAGTCAACTAGCGCGATCACTGGTATGTTTAGCTTATTTGCTTCTTGTATAGCTATCCTCTCATATCTTGTATCGATAACAAAAATAGCATCAGGTAGTTTGGTCAAGTTCTGCACTCCCAATAAATTTTTTTCTAGTCTCTCAATGTCTCTTTTTAGATCGATAATCTGTTTCTTTGAGAGGTTATAAATTTTTTGATTCTTTAATCTAGTTCTTAAGTCTTCAAGCTTCGAGATAGATTTTCTGATTGTATTAAAGTTCGTTAGTAATCCTCCTAGCCATCTATTATTTACATAAGGCATTGAAGTCAAATCAGAATATTTTTTTACTATGTCTGATGCAGCGCGCTTTGTTCCAATGAACATGAGCTTACCATTATTAGAAATCAGTTTTTGTATGTATTTTGCAGCCTCATTGAAGCGCTCAGAGCTTTTTTCTAGGTTAATTATATGGAGTTTTTTGTGAGTAGTATATATATATGGCTCCATTTTAGGGTTCCAATACTTAGATCTATGTCCGAAATGTACTCCTGCGTCAATCATCTGTTTGATAGACAGTCCATTCATACTAAAATTACTCCAATAAAATTCATAAAGTGTTGTATCATATTTGTGTGATTACAACAACTATTTACTACTATTTTTTTGTTGATTTGAACAAATTTTACATAATATGAACGACTTCATAAAAACATATGACGAAATAGCTAAAATGAGAATAGCAGGGAAACTTGCTTCTGATGTTTTAATGATGATTAAAGAGTTTGTTAAGCCTGGAATAACTACAGGTGAGTTGAATACGATATGCCATAATTATATTGTGGATGTCCAAGATGCAATCCCAGCACCATTAAATTATAAAGGATTCCCGAAGTCTATTTGTACTTCAGTTAATCATCAAATCTGTCACGGAATACCATCGAATACTAAAAAATTGAAAGATGGAGATATCATCAATATTGATGTTACAGTAATAAAAAATGGATATCATGGTGATACTAGCAGGATGTTTTTAGTTGGTAATGCGTCAATACAATCAAAAAGATTATGTGAGGTAACTAGACAATCAATGATAGAGGGAATAAAAACTGTAAGACCAGGTTCTACGACAGGCGATATTGGAGCAGCTATCCAAAAATATGCTGAAGCAAATAATTACTCTGTTGTAAGAGAATACTGTGGTCATGGAATCGGTAAAAACTTTCACGAAGGTCCGCAAATACTCCATTATGGTAAAAGAAATACAGGTATCAGATTAGAGGAAGGAATGATATTTACTATTGAACCGATGATTAATGTAGGAAGTTATAAAACTAAATTACTTAATGACGGATGGACAGTCGTTACTCAAGATCATGAATTATCAGCTCAGTATGAGCACACTGTTTTGGTGACTAAAAAAGGATCAGAAATATTAACCATAAGACCTGAGGAAGATGAAAATGAGTTTAAATAACGCTGTTTTAGATTTACTCACTGATCTAGTAAAATTTGAATCCGTCACACCTGACAAATCTGAATGTCAAAAATATATAGCAGACTATCTTTCAAATTTAGGTTTTAAAACTGAATATATTAGATATGGTGATGTTAGTAATATGATTTCAACTTTTGGAGCTGAAGGGCCTTGTTTAGTTTTTGTAGGTCATACTGATGTTGTGCCCCCAGGAGATTTAAGTCAGTGGAAATATAATCCATATAGACTTACACAACATGAAGGAATGTTGATTGGAAGGGGTGCGGCAGATATGAAAGGAGGAATTGCATGCTTTATGACTGCAATAAAAGAGCATTGTGATGCTGGTAAAGATATTAATGGTTCTATAAAGATTATATTAACAGCTGATGAGGAAGGTGATGCAATAAACGGAATACGTAAGCTCATTGATGAAAAAGTTTTCAATAAAGGTGATCTGGATTATTGTTTAGTTGGAGAACCATCATCATCTGATGAGATAGGTGATGTAATAAGAAATGGAAGAAGAGGGTCGATAACAGGACACCTTACCTTACATGGAATACAAGGTCATGTGGCTTACCCAGAGAAAGCTGAAAATCCAATTCATACATGTTCAAATATTCTCTCAAATCTTCTTAAAATAAAATTTGATAGTGGAAACGAATTTTTTCCTCCTACTTCATTCCAAATCTCTAACATTAATGCAGGGACTGGTGTAGATAATGTTATTCCTGGGAAAATAGATTTGGCTTTTAATATTAGATATTCTACCGAGACAAATGCACATGAAATCAAACAGAAGATTACGGATGTTATAGACAAAAACGGTATAAAGTATGACATAACTTGGAAGCACTCAGGTGAACCTTTTTTGACTACTGAGAGAAAGTTTATGAATGTTTGTAAAGAGTCTATTAAAGAAGTAACTGAGTTAGATACTGTTGTGAGTACAAATGGTGGAACATCTGATGGCAGATTTATGGCAAAGGTCTGTGACCAAATAATTGAATTAGGACTTACAAATAGATCAATACATAAGATAAATGAATCTGTTAGGGAAGATGACTTGGAAGTTTTAAAAAATATTTATAAAAATATTTTATCAAAAGTATTTAGTAGCTAATAAAAGATGATTCTAGGAGACTTCTTGTATATGCTTCTTGTGGATTTTTAAAGATTTTTTTAGTTGTACCCTGCTCAATTATAATAG
>CAJWRL010000027.1 GCA_913046125.1 uncultured Gammaproteobacteria bacterium | reverse complement strand
TGATGGAAGCTATTTGTATCACTATCAACTGGTTCCTGATCAATTTCTTGATACTTTGAAGTTTGATTTGAATACATCAATGAATCTAACCCAGGACTTTTTGTTGGCCAAATTACCGAATGACTCAATTGAGGGTTTTCTCAAAAAGAGTCAGGTAAAAACTGGTTCAGAATTATACATCTATCTAAAAAAAGCCAAAGAGAATTTCAATGCATATGACAATGGCTTTAAGCGATTTAGAAGGGCAATTCAAGTTGGTGAGGCTAACAATGTAATGACTGAAGTTCGATCAACTATTGATGAATGGGCCCGAGAATTAAGACCTGCCAGGTAGTTATTAGTCTGATGTAAGTTATTGTAAATCTTGAAATATTCCAATCGACTGAGGTTCCTAGCCTTTTCATCTGATTTATTATTTGATTACCTGATTTCTTTTCCCAGTTCCAAATTTCTTCTATAAACTTTATTAATTTAATAGGTAAATCTCTCTTACCTATATGTATTCCCGATCCGTCATACAAGCTTGCAAGATTATAATCGTTGTTTATCATCAACTGGACATCAAAATTTAGACAATACTTATATATTTCACCTAATAAATACCTTCTCTTTCGTATTGAAAAATATGGAGATCTAAATTGAAAAATATTTATACCACTTGAAATAGCATTAAAACATTTCTCAAGGTAATCATCATCTGACTTAATATAGTGTGGTGATATTGGATATATTCCTGATAATTTTAATTTATTCATTTTATCTTTATATTGATTAATTATAGCTAAGAAGTTAATCTTTACGAACTCATGAAGAAGTATCTTTGTTTAATATGCGGCCTTATTTACGATGAAGAAAAAGGATGGCCCGAGGATGACATTCAGCCAGGGACAAAATGGGAGGATGTTCCCGATACTTGGATGTGCCCTGACTGTGGTGCAACCAAATCTGACTTTGACATGATTGAAATCACATAGCATATGTTTACAACTGCCACTGACAGGCAAATACTAAAAATAGCTCTTCCATTAATATTTTCAAATTTATCAGTCCCTCTTGTAGGTTTTGTTGATAATGCAGTATTGGGCCACTTAAATAGTCCCGTGTATCTTGCCTCCGCAGGATTGGGTGCAATTATTATGAGCTATGTTCTATTTAGTTTTGGATTTATTAAATCTACAACTACAGGCTTCATCTCACAAATCGATCATCTGGATCGTCTAAAAAGTGTTAGAAGTATTTATCAAGTATTTATTATTACAACTCTGATATCTATTGCCTTACTTCTGTCGAAAGATTTTTTAATAATTACTTCCCTTAATATTATGGGTGAAGCAGGAGTCATAAATAGCAATGCATCCATCTATCTAGATATTAGGTTTTGGTCAATACCCGCAGTCTTTATTAGAGATATTTTTATTGGTTATTTAATTGGCATAAAGAAAGTTTCATATGCCATGAGAATAATTATTTCTATAAACTTACTTAATATAGTCTTAGATTATCTATTTGTTTTTGTTTTCTCAATGACCATTGAAGGTGTAGCATATGCCTCGCTGATAGCTGAATCATCTATTTATGTCTACGTAGCATATTTTTTAATAAAAAATAATGAATTTCTTAACAAGACAGTTTTTATAGAATCTTTTGAAAAATTATCTCATCTTAAAAACAAACTCATTGTTAATAGCAACATGTTCATTAGATCAATTATATTAATGACCTGTTTTGCAAG
Source organism: uncultured Gammaproteobacteria bacterium (assembly GCA_913046125.1). Lineage (GTDB taxonomy): Bacteria > Pseudomonadota > Gammaproteobacteria > CACLCV01. The sequence goes on along the minus strand of CAJWRL010000027.1, from coordinate 8,013 downwards.
TTTTATGAGTTTAAGTGCTAATTACGGTGAGGTAGTACTAGCTGCAAATACTATTTTGTTGAACTTCTTTTTTATATTTTCCTATGGTATTGATGCTTTTGCTCATGCTAGTGAAGTTCTTATCGGTAATTCTGTTGGTGAAAAAAATTCCTCCAAGTACGACCAAGTTGTAAAATCAAGTTTCAAGTTTGTTTATAGCATACTTACATTATTCCTAGTAATATTCTTGTTCTTTTCAACTAATATTATTAATTCAATTACTGACCATAGCGAAGTGATAACAGTTGTTAAAGAAAATATTATTTTCCTTTTCTTAGTTGTTATTTTTGGTTCAATCGCATTTTGTATTGATGGAATTCTTATTGGAGCTCTTCAGCACATACAAATGAGAAATATAATGATCTTGTCAGGATTGAGTTATGCGTTGAGTATACTTCTCATTGGTCAAGAGACATATACTACAATTTGGTATGCTTTCATTGTCTTTTTTAGCACAAGAAGTATTCTTCTATTTCTCTCACTGAGAGGGGTGAGAAAATCAATATTTGGTCTAAAGAACTATGTCTGAGTGTAATAGTTATGTTATAGTGACCACTTAAATATTACTGAAATATTCATACGGAGGGAATTATGGTATTCGGATTATTCAAGAAAAAAGAACCTGTGAAAGTCACAATCAAGGGAACTGGAGAGACTTTTATGTGTAACCCAGATGAACTGCTTATGAAAGCAGCATTCAGGCAAAAAGTTGATTGGCCGCATTCATGTAAAGTTGGAAGCTGCGGCTCTTGCAGAGCCACAATCGTAGAAGGCGAAGGGAAATATCCTTCAAGTCCATGTGATCCAACAACACTTCTTCATAAAGAAGAAATGGATAATGGTATGGTCATAGCCTGTCAGTGGGTTCCAACTACAGATGTAACTGTTGATGTTGAGATAGGCAAAGAAGGCGATAAAAGAGGAATGGTTTAAGAATTCAAATTGTCCAGAGCATGATTTATTTTATCTGCTAGGACATTTGTTATTGTCTCGTTTTTATAGTCTCGTGTAGATACTTTATCAAGAAATATTAGTATCACATGAGACCTTCTTCTCATTAGAAATTTTAGATATAGGCTGAACATTTCACCTTTTAAACTTTTATCCGAAATAATCTCAGAGTAATTGTTATTTATTGGGTATCCTGAAGGGTATCTTATTGCGATCGGTTGGATATATAATTCTTTATTTTCGATTGATTTGAATAGCTTATAGTGGAACTTCCTCACTCTTTTACCATTCCCTATTTTTCCCTCAGGAAAAAAAACAATTTTATTTTGAAGTTTAAATCTTTCCTCCATTTCATAAATCATTTTTGATGATTCCACATTATCACCTCTTTTGATAAATAGAGTTCCTGTTTTTGAGGCCAGTCTACCAATTACTGGCCATGAGGAAATTTCTTCTTTAGCAATAAAATTTACGGGTAAAAGCTTGTTGATAATAATAATATCTAAATACGTTACATGATTTGATACAAATAAATTAGCAGATTGATCTGGTATCCCTCTTATGTCAACTTTTATACCTAATATACTTGATAGGATATTCATCCATAGCATCATTATTCTGTAGTGCGAATTTTTGAAGTTTTTTGGCTCTTTAGGAAAAAAAAGTATTGTAAATAAGCCGACAAGTATATGAACTACAAGAATAGGTAATCTTAGAAGTAATAATATTATAGACATCTTTAATTAAGTCTTTAAAGAATCTATGAAATCTTCAAAAGATAACTTTGGTGTTTGGCAAGTCATACCCTTGCAGTGATAAGATGTAAATTCACCTTTTGATTCCTTATACGCTATGTAGTCTGGGAGATTTTGTAATTCATTTTCAATGAATATAATACACCTGCCATAGTATTCTTCTGAGTCAGTAATCTTTTCCCAAGTTTTTTTATTAGTCCTAACTATAATAATCTCTTTCTCTAGATTATCTTCACGGAGAAGATTTATAGCACTGACACTAGATGTTAAATTATCGTCAATTGATTTATAGATAAAATCTAGTGCTCCATAAGCAGCTTCAATATATTTTTGATTTCCTGAGATGAATCCCATATACAACAGCATGTCTGTTGCATATACAAGCCCAGATGGTACCGAGTCATCACTGATTGACTTTGGACGGTAAAATAATTGTTCATGTTGGTCCGATGTAAAGAAGAAACCTCCTTTCTCCTTATCTTCAAAATTGTTCATCAAGTCATCACACACTCTCATGCAGGTATCGTAATAATTTTGATTCCATTCTATTGAAAGATAATCAATTAAGACTGAGCCAAGCAGCGCATAATCATCTAGATAACCAGGAAAACACGGCTCCTCATTAAAACACGAGTAAATAGTCTCGCTTGATACCATACGGTTAGTTATGAAATCTAGAGCTTTGTTGATTGCTTTTAGAATATTTTCTTCTTTCGTAATTTTGTATAACTTAATGAGCCCTTTTATATAAAGACAGTTCCACGATAGCAGAATCTTTTTATCCACACTAGGAAGCACTTTCTGTTTTCTATTAGCAGAAAGTTTCTTAAAGATAGGCATAAACTTTTGCTTATTCTCTTTGAAATCATTTTCTTTTTTTCTATGAAGGTGTAAGTGATGATTTCCTTCAAAGTTGGGTTTATTTAAATCCAAGAGGTATTCATTAAGCAAATCAATTTCTTCCTTCTCTAATGTTTTTTTAAGTTCGTCATCTGAAAAAACATAGTATTTACCCTCTGAACCCTCCGAGTCAGCATCAATCGTCGAATAAAATACACCCTCTTCAGATGTCATAAAAATCCTTGCCCAGTTATAAATCTCTTTAGCTTTATCGATATAGAGAGCATCACCAAACTTTACATAACTATCACAAAGGATACTCATCATAGGACCATTGTCATATAACATTTTTTCAAAATGTGGAATCATCCAAAGATCGTCAACAGAATATCTATAGAACCCACCATCCACATAATCATTAATACCGCTGGTACACATTCTATCAAGCGTATGTTTTATTTTTTTGTTTTCTAATTTTGTTGAAGAGTTATTAATGCAGAAAGATAACGAAGGGAATTGAGGAAACTTAGGAGCAGAGCCGAAACCTCCATTTATAGTATCAGTAATTGAATCAAGCTGTAATTTTAGTTTATCAACTATATCGTGATTAATTTTCACGGCTTCTGTCTCTCTCAAGTTCAGTCTTTTGAAAACTTCGAGCACATTAAGATTTTGATTTTTAATATCTTCCTTATTATTTTCATAGAATTCTTTCACTCGTGTGAGGATTTTTTTGAATGACAGCATTCCATATTTATCCTCTTTTGGAAAATATGTTCCTCCAAAAAAAGGAAATTTTTCATGATCCATAAATATAGTCAGTGGCCAGCCACCATTTTTCCCAGTTATTATAGATTGTGACATTTGATATATTTTGTCGATATCAGGCCTTTCTTCTCTATCGACCTTGATATTAATAAAATTATTATTCAGTATATCTGCGGTTTCTTGATCTTCGAACGATTCATGGGCCATAACATGACACCAATGACATGCTGAATATCCAATCGATAACATTATTGGTTTATTTGATCTTCTCGCCTCAGCAAATGCCTCATCACCCCAGGGGTACCAGAACACAGGATTATCTGCGTGTTGCTTTAGGTAAAGGCTTTTCTCACTATCAAGTCTATTTATTTGTTTCATATATCTATATTCAAACTGTTATAATCTTAAATCATCAATGACATACATTCACAATATCAGTCCTATCATGCTAGAAGTTTTTGGCATAAAACTATATTGGTATGGCTTTATGTATGCAATTTCCTTCGTTATTATAGACTATTTAATTGTAAGTGCCTCTAAAAACAAAAATATAGGCTTAGAGCTGCCCGCTGCTGAAAAATTGACAATAGTTATATTGTTATTTGCAATAATTGGGGGGAGACTTGGTTACGTAATTTTTTATGACTTAAGCTATTTCGCCTCAAATATTCAAAAAATATTTTATTTATGGGAGGGAGGAATGTCCTTTCATGGAGGTCTTATTGGAGGTGTTATAGGATCAGTTTATTTTTCAAGAAAATACCAAACCGATCTTTTCAATCTAACAGACATAATATCTTTATATGCTCCCATTGGTCTCTTTTTTGGAAGATTAGGAAATTTCATAAACTCTGAGTTATATGGATTGAAGACTTCTGGATCATGGGGAGTCATTTTTACAAAAGTTGATGAGTATCCAAGACATCCATCCATGATTTATGAAGCATTTTTAGAGGGTATAGTATTATTTATTATTTTATCGATTATAAAATCTACAAAACCAGTTCATGGCTTCATAAGTGGTTGTTTTTTATTTTTTTACGGTATATTTAGATTTACTGTAGAGTTCGTTAGAATTCCTGATGCACATATCGGATATATCTATTATGATTGGGTTACGATGGGACATCTCCTGAGCATTCCGATGATCTTGTTGGGCGTAGTTATTATGTATAGAAAGGTATCATGAGACAATATCAAGACTTATTGAAATTACTCTTAGAGCGAGGTGTGAAAAAGCAGGATAGAACTGGTACGGGAACAATATCTTATTTTGGACATCAAATGAGATTTAACTTATCTGAGGGCTTTCCTTTAGTTACCACGAAAAAAATTCATTTCCCTTCTATTGTTCACGAGCTCTTATGGTTTTTAAAGGGAGACTCAAACATTAAGTATCTTAATGAAAATGGTATTACGATATGGGATGAGTGGGCTGATGAAAATGGTGATCTTGGAAGAATTTATGGAGTTCAATGGCGTTCGTGGAGAAATTCTAAGGGTGAAAGTATCGATCAAATATCAAATTTAATGAATACGCTCAAAAATGAACCAGATTCTAGAAGACATATAGTTTCATCATGGAATGTTGGTGATTTATCTGATATGAATTTACCGCCATGCCATGCGCTATTTCAGTTTTATGTTGTTGATAACAAACTTTCTTGCCAACTGTATCAGAGGAGCGCAGATGTATTTTTAGGCGTTCCATTTAATATCGCATCATATGCTCTTTTAGCTTCGATGATTGCAAAGACTCTAAGTTTTGATCTAGGTGATTTCATTCATACTCTTGGGGATGCACATCTATATACCAACCATATTGATCAAGCAAAACTTCAGTTGACACGTGAACCCAAAAAACTGCCTGAATTAGTAATTTTAAATAAGCGCGATGATATCTTTTCATATCAGTTTGATGACTTTAAACTAACAAATTATGATTCTCATGATCATATAAAAGCACCCGTATCGGTATAGCACTCGTGTCAATAAAGATTATAGCTGCTTTAAGCACTAATAGAGTAATTGGAGACAAAGGAAAAATTCCATGGTTTATTCGCGGTGAACTTAAAAGATTTAAGGACATTACAATGGGCCATAATGTAGTAATGGGACGTAAAACTTTTGAGTCTATAGGTAAAGTCCTTGAGGGAAGGAGAAACATCATAATTTCTAATAACAAATCTTTTCAAGCAGACGGTGCAATAGTTGAGAGCTCTTTTGATTTGGCTCTAAGTCAATGTGATGAAGGTAAAGATATTTTCATTATAGGGGGGTCTACAATTTATGAAATGGCATTGAAGCGTTGCGATTATCTTTACCTAACAGTCATTCACAAAGCTTTTCCTGGTGACACTTATTTTCCAGAATATGATTCAAAAAAATGGACTCTCATAAACGAGACTAGGAATTACGACCTTGAAAATAAATTTTCCTATTCTTACTTATCTTACAAAGTTTAGTGAATCACTCTAGGAATTGAGAGAATAAATTCAGGTATTACAGCATCAAAATAATTATCCTCATCGTCTATCATATGGTAACTACCTTTCATGGTTCCAAAAGATGTTTCTATCATAGTTCCGCTGGTATATTGAAATTCTTCACCGGGTTTGATCTCAGGCTGCTCTCCTATTACACCCTCTCCTTTGACATCTTGAACCTTACCGTTATCATCTTTGATTACCCAATGTCTTGATAATAGCTTCGTCTTTTTATCTCCATTGTTCTTTATTAAAACAGTGTACAAAAAATAATATTTATTTTCATCAGGATTAGACTCACTACTCAAATACGTAGTTTCAACATCAATTTCTATATGGTTAGTCACGCTTAATCTCCTTTTTTAGCTGATTTATAAACTCATGAACATCATAATGCATTGCAGGTGTTAAATGCATACTAGCATCATCTCTTAGTTTTTTGGAGTTATATCCATTCTCAATAGCAATTTCCGACCATGCGTACGCAGACATATAATTTTTTTTTGTACCCAATCCTCTCATGTACATATATGCCAAATTGTTCATAGCTCTTGCTGAGCCTTTGTAGGCTGCTTTTTTACAATATTCGTAAGCTAGGGGTAGATTTTTTTCAACTCCCTTTCCAAAAAAATACAACAAGGCAATATTATACATCGCCTCTCTTTTCCCTTCATTTAACTCTTGTGTCCAAACTTTCAAAGCATTCTGATACTCGCCTTTGAGATAATACTTATACCCAATGTCATCAGAAGCAAGCACATCGTTTATGTGGCTTAACAGGATTAATAATACTAGTAAAAATAATTTAGCCATATTACATTGTATATCATTAGAGCATCCGGAGTATTACATTAAACATGGATATTAATATTTTTGAAAAAATTTATTCATCTCTGATCAAAGGAAATGAAAATATTAGAGGTTCATTAGCCAAAATTAAGTCTATTCTTGCAGATGAGACAAGAGAATCTAATGAAATGTTAAAGATTTATCAGAAGTATGTTACTAACAACGAAAAAATTACAAAAGAAGAGCTTGATCAAGCAAATAAACAGTTTTCTGATTTACTTAAAGGACTCGGTCTAGCAGGTGTATTTGTACTTCCGGGAGGGTTGCTGGCTATTGCATTTATAGTTAAATTAGGAGAAAAGCTTGGGATAGATATTATCCCTGAAAAGTACAGAAAATGATTTAATCATCAAAATAGTCGTCTTGTTTTTTTATTCTCAACCCATGTTTTTCTTGAACCTTAGTCCCTATGAATAAAGATGGCAATAGGAAAATGAAGAATAAGTTAACAAAATACCAAAACGCATTAACATCAAATACATTTAATATCCCAGCCATAATAGCGTTAATCCATAGCCAAAAAAATGGTAGGAACTTATCAGGAGCTATCACCCATGGCATGTGTTCTAGCATTAGGGTAGTGAAGTATTTCCCGTGCAAGCCATAATAAACAGTGATGAATATCGTAAAAATAACGGTACCAACTATTAGTGAGTTTGCAAGAGCTGGAAATATTCCTATCATGCCAAGTGGAATTGCGAGGAATGACAGATAGCCCTCCCAGACTAGCCAAATTAAAATCATAGAAATTATAGCAAACTTAGTTGCGCGCTTCTCATTTACGTCATATGAACTTCTTTTATATAGAAGTTTGTAAAGAATAATTAGAGCGATAGCATAGTAAACTATCAGCCCAAAAGTTTTTGATGAGAGCAGGTCAACAAGTAAATTAGCAACCATTGCAAGATGGTTTTCAACAGTTAACCATACTATTAATGTTGCAATTGATGCATTTACAAAAGCCTGAACACCCTTGGGTGTAATTGATTTCCATGGATCACCCATATACCTCTCCTATGGAACTTATGATAAACTATGATTCTAAAATTTAACAGGATATATGTCGAATATTTTCATCATAAGTGCACCCTCAGGGTGCGGAAAAACATCACTAGTAAGAGAACTATGTCAGACATATTCATTTCTAGAACAGACAGTTTCTTACACAACGAGAGATATACGATCAGGAGAGGTGGACGGTCAAGATTACCACTTTATATCTAAAGATGAATTCATCAAGAACAAAAAAAATAATAAATTTATCGAGTCACAAAATGTTTATGATAACTTTTATGGCACAACTTATGAGTCTATAAATGAAATCC
>CAJWRL010000026.1 GCA_913046125.1 uncultured Gammaproteobacteria bacterium | reverse complement strand
GAGGAATACCAACAATGCTATTGTTCAAAGGCGGCGAGCTTAAAGCTACAAAAGTTGGTGCCTCACCTAAAAGTGACATAATCAATTTTATAAAAGAAAATATTTAATTTAAATTCAGCACTTCACCCATAAGATAAAGAGATCCAATAACAAGTATGATAGTATTTTGATAGTTTGAGAGTGATTTAATACTTTCTTGTATGTTATTAGATGTTTTTACATTGAACTTAAGATTATTAATTTTTTTCTTAAATTCTTCTTTTGAAATAGATCCACTTTGATTTGGAATATCAATTACGATTACTGAATTAATAATTCCTTCAAAGACTTTCATGAATTCAAAATGATCCTTTTCTTTAAGCATTCCACAAATTACGTTTACTTCTTCATTTTGACTTCCTATCCATTCAGCAACTGAAATAGCAGCTGAAATATTGTGGCCCCCATCAATTATTAATCTATTATTTCCAGCAATTTTTTTTAAGTTTCCTGATTTAATTTCTTCAAGCCTTCCTTTTAATGAAATTTTTTGAACTCCTAATTTGATATCTTTATCTTTTACAATCTTTCTTATATCGTTTAAATCTTTATCGTCTTTTACGAATGACACTGCAATATAGTCATATTCTAATGAAAGCGATTTTTTTAGGTCTGTCTTATCCTTCTGAGTGATTCCAGATAAAGATAGTCCTCCACCCTTCTTATTTACGCCTTGATAGGGCTTTAACTTCCCACCCCTCTGAACAATAGTATGAATTTTTTTTGATTTTATCTCTTCAACTTTAAGTTTGATCAACGCATCACTCAATAACAGCTCATCACCAGGTTGAACATTTTTATATAAATCTTTAAAAGTAACACCAACAGCTCTATGATTCCCATTATCATTCAAAGATGGATCTAAAACGTATTTGTCGCCGCTTTTTAATGTAACGTGTGACTTTTTGCCGAAGCCTTTAATTCTGACTTTTTGTCCTTGAAGGTCAAGCATTATTGCAACTGGTCTCCCTATTCTCTTTTCTTGACTTCTCACTAGAGAAATTATGTCTTTGGCTTCATCAATACTCGCATGAGAGAGATTGATTCTAAAGACATCGGCACCGGCATGAAGCATCCCTTCTATTTTACTTGGTGAGGTAGACGCGGGCCCCAGTGTTGCAATTATTTTAGTCCTTTTTTTCATTATCTTAAGTTTAGCTTATCTATAATTGGCAATGATCCGCCCTCTAAATATGTCAGAAGAGATCCTCCCCCTGTAGATAGACAATTATATCTATTTTGTAATTTTAAGTTTTCAATAATCGGTAGTGTATCACCACCACCGACTATAGAAAAACAGTTATGGTCAGCAATTACTTTTGCCAGTTCCTCAGTGCCTTTATTGAATGGCTCTTTTTCGACATAACCAAGAGGACCATTCCAGAATACTGAAACTGAATTTCTCACGATATCCTTTATTTCATTAATACTCTCAGTTCCTAAATCATAAATTGTGTCATTTGTAGATATACGAGATAAATCTACATTTGCAATTCCGTTCACAGTCTCACAAGAAAAATCTGACGGAAAAATTATTTTGCTAGCGAAATCTGATTCAAGAATCTTAGTAGCATCATAAACAAACTCCTCCTCAAAGAGTGAATTACCAACTTCATATCCCTTGGCCTTCAAGAATGTATTTAGAATTCCTCCTCCAAGTATCATATGATCACACTTCTCTAGTAGCTTTTTAATTAAAACAATCTTCGTAGAAACTTTAGCGCCAGATATTATTATAGTCATAGGTCTTGATTGTTCATTAATAAGTTTATTTATCGTCTCAATCTCATATCTAATATTTAATCCTGCGACTGTCTCAAGATAAGTCACAACACCAGTTGTAGTGCACTCCGATCTATGTGAGACACCAAATGCATCGAAAACGAAGATATCAGCAAGGGACGCTATAGTTTGTGATAATCTGGGATCGCATTTTTTCTCACCTATATTGAATCTTACATTCTCAAGCATTGCGATATCATGATTTGAAAAATCAATGGCATCATTGATATCCTTAATAAATTGAATTTTCTTGTTTAATTTACTAGAAAGATGGTTACAAATAGGCTTGAGTGAAAGGCTCTCATCGTAAAGACCTTCAGTAGGTCTTCCGAGGTGAGATGCAATAATTAATTTATTATTATTGTCTAATAGTGAATTTAATGTATTGTAAGTTTGCCTAATCCTAAAATCATTTAATATGACCCCGTCTTCTATTGGAACGTTATAATCTAATCGCACGAGAACTTTTTTATCTCTTATCTCTTCAAGCTGCACTACTTGATCCAATTTTTAGTAACATCTAGCATACGGTTTGAAAAACCCCACTCATTATCATACCAAGCACATATTTTATATAGTTTATCCTTTGAAGCCCTTGTTAGACTCTCATCATAAACTGATGAGAATGATGAGTGATTAAAATCTACTGATACAAGTGGTAGATTATTGTATCCAACAATACCCTTCATTTCATTTTCAGATGATTCTAAAACGAGATTATTTAATTCATCTACGGAACTAGATTTATCCGTGTTAAAAACAAGATCGACTATCGAGACGTTTGTGGTAGGCACTCTAATTGCAAAGCCATCAAGCTTACCATTAAGTTCTGGCATAACTAGTCCAACAGCTGCTGCAGCCCCAGTTTTTGTGGGTATCATTGATTGTGTAGCTGACCTAGCCCTCCTCAAATCAGTATGATACACATCAGTTAAGACCTGATCGTTAGTATAAGCATGAACTGTCGTCATAAGACCATTGGTTATCTGGAGATTTTTGTGAATATTGTTTATCACGGTTGCTAGACAATTAGTTGTGCAAGAAGCATTGGAAATTACCGTATGATCATCAGTTAGAGTCTCATGGTTCACTCCAAACACCACAGTATTGTCGACCTCTTTTCCCGGTGCAGAGATGATCACCTTTTTTGCTCCGGCATTGATATGTCCGCCAGCTTGATCCTTTGAGACAAATATTCCTGTACACTCAAAGACGACATCAATTTTAAGTTTCTTCCACGGTAAGGCTTCTGGATTTCTCTCAGATGTCACCAGTATCTCATCACTGTTATCGATTATTATTTTATCGCTCGCGACATCAACTGGCTTTTGAAACTTCCCATGAACTGTATCATGTATCAATAGATGTGCATTGATTTGACTATCGCCTAAATCATTTATTGCAACAATCTGCATATCATTATAATTATCACTTTCATATTTCGCTCTGAGTATGTTCCTTCCTATGCGCCCAAAGCCATTAATAGCCACTCTTATCGTCATACTATCACCTATTTTTTTTGATTAATTTATTTATATTTTTTTTAATATTGCTGATACTGAATCCAAAATGATTCATGACATCGCTACCTGTGCCTGATAATCCAAAAGACTCCATTGATATCATCGCACCTTTCCCCCCAATAAACTTATACCAACTTTCTCCAATCCCTGATTCTATAGCGAGGATATTGGCAAAATTTTTAGGGATACATTTATTTTTATATTCAAGAGTCTGTCGCTCATAAACTTCCTGGCAAGGCATAGAGATTACGCGTATATTTATCCCCTTGATTTTGAGTTGCTCAGCAGCACTCACTGAAATTGAAACCTCTGAACCTGTAGCGATGATGATTGCATGGGGATCAGAGCTATCGCCATATACCACATATCCTCCCCTTGATATGTTGCTTATTTGTCTCTTAGTTTTAGGTATCTCTTTAAGTGTTTGTCGAGATAACGCTAAGGCTATTGGTCTATCTTTTGATAATATTGCTTCTCTCCATGCAGCAGCTGTTTCTTGAGTATCAGCAGGACGCCAAACGTCCAATCCTGGGACAAGTCTAAGTGAGGTTAGTTGTTCGACTGCCTGGTGTGTTGGACCATCTTCACCTAGTCCTATTGAGTCATGTGTAAATATATAAATAATTGGCAATTTCATTAGAGCTGACATTCGAATTGCATTTTTAGCATACTCAGAAAATATTAGAAAAGTACTTGCGAATGGTCTTGAAGCGCCATGCTGGAAGATACCATTTGATATAGCAGACATACCAAATTCTCTGACACCATAGTAAATATATTTTCCTGAAGGATTTGAATGCGAAAATGAATCCATATCATCATAATATGACAAGTTTGACCCTTTGAGATCCGCTGATCCTCCAATAAGTTCAGGCATTGACTTCCCAAATTCCGTCATAACTATTTGTGATGATTTTCTTGTTGCCATTGGTGTGTGATTTTTTGACATAAAATTGTTAAGTTTTGTAATAACCGTCTTTGGTATCTTTCTCTTTATTCTTCTCTCTAACTCTGCAAATTCCCTTCTGTATAATTTTTTGTATTTATTTACTTTTAATGTCCATGCATCTTCATACCTCTTCCCCTTAGCTTTAGCATTCCATTTGATATAAATATCCTTCGGTATTTCAAATGGCTTATATTTCCACTCCAATTTTTTTCTAATCACTTCAGCTTCATCATGTCCGAGTGGTGCGCCGTGAGCTTGGCTTGTTCCTTGAAACTTGGGAGAACCGTAACCTATTACAGTGCGACAGCAGATTATTGTAGGTCTATTTTTCTCTAGTTTGGCTTGTTTTATTGCCTTACGGATACTGACAAAATCATGTCCGTTAATACCTTTTATCACATTCCAACCATAACTTTTGAATCTTGATGGCACATTTTCTGTAAACCACCCATTAACATCCCCATCAATTGATATCTTGTTCATATCATAAAACATTATTAATTTATTTAATTTCAATGTCCCAGCTAATGAACAGGCCTCATGGGAAATACCCTCCATTAAACATCCATCACCAGCAAAAACATATGTATGATGGTCAACTATCTCATGACCTTTCTTGTTATATTCTGCAGAGAGACTCTTCTCTGCAATCGCCATTCCAACAGCATTCGCGAGTCCCTGACCTAGTGGGCCAGTGGTTGTCTCAACACCTTCAGTAATATCGCACTCTGGATGGCCGGGTGTGATCGAATCCAATTGACGAAAATTTTTAATATCATCAATGGACAACTTATACCCAGTCAAATGTAAAAGAGAATACAAAAGCATTGATCCGTGTCCATTAGATAAAACAAACCTATCTCTGTTAAACCAGTTAGGGTTGTTCGGGTTATGTTTTAGAAATTCTCTCCACAGTATTGTAGCTATATCAGCCATCCCCATAGGCGCACCTGGATGTCCAGAATTCGCATTATTGACTGCATCAAGACTCAAAAACCTAATAGCGTTTGCCAGTGTCTTATTATTCACTGCTTCTCCATTTAATTGAGCATCCTACACTCGGAATTTGATTTATTGGCGGCTTTCCAGTACGTGCTATTTCAATCATGCCTTTAAACAGATCGCTTGAGTTAGCTGACATTTGTTTAGATGTTTTTCTATCATCGAATCTGCCACGGTACAATAGTTCGAGTTCAGCGTTATACCCAAAAAAATCAGGAGTGCACACAGCCTTATAATTTAGTGCAACGGCCTGTGTGTCATCAAACAAATAAGGAAAGCTAAATCCGTACTTTTTCGATATTTTTTGCATATTCTCAAATGAATCCTCTGGGTATTGTGAGGAATCATTCGAATTTATAGCGATGCAGGCGACTCCTTTTTTTTGCAATACACTTGCTTCAACAACGAGCTGCTCCAGTATAGACTTTACATAAGGGCAATGATTACAAATAAACATTATTAGTGTGGCTTTGGCTCCAACAAGTTGACCAAGCTTATAAAATTTTTCATCAATGTTTTTAAGCTCGAAATCATGAGCTTTTGTATTAAAATCACACTCTGGAGTATATGTTTCAACCATGAATCATCTTGAAATATTTATAATCATCCCTAGAATTAACAGGAAATCAGGTTAATTTGTTATTATATACAATATTATTAGTGATATAATAGCTCACTTTTGAACAAGAATATATCTATGCCAAATAATAATTTATCTAAATCTAAGCAAAAAGAAATCAAAGACCTGATAGAGAAGGGCAGACAACAAGGTTTCCTTACAATTGGCGAGATTAACGATCTGTTACCAACAAACCTATATGATGCAGATCAAATTGATGGAATCATAAAGCTCATTACAGACCTAAAGATAAAAGTAGTTGAGAGTAATAAAGATGTTAACACAGAAGTTGTAATCGGTGATGAGGAAATATCAGATGATGATGATAATGAAATAACAGAACAAGAAGCAGTTGAAGTATTATCAAACCTTGACGAAGAGTTTGGGAGAACCTCTGACCCAGTAAGAATGTATATGAGAGAAATGGGAACTGTAGAACTGCTTAATAGAGCAGGTGAAATAGTAATTGCAAAGAAAATAGAAGAAGGTCAAAAATTAATCTATACAGCAATTCAGAGATTTCCAGAATCAATAAGCTTTTTTCTCAAGTTATTCAAAAAAGAAGAGGAAATAGATTCTCAAATTTCAGACTATATTTTAGATGTTAAAGAAAAAGCTGACGAGGAATTTAAGACCGAGCAAATCCCAGAGACAAATGAAAAATCTGATGATCTTGAAGGTGAAGGTGAGGATGAAGCTGAACAAATAATTGATAATTCACCAGATAAAGAGTTAGTTACCGAAAAAGTCGCAAAAATAAAAGAATACTACGAAAAGTTTAAAACGCAAAAAGATCAAAAAAAAGCAGATAAAGTGTTCGAAAAAATAAAGAAAGAAATATCTACTTTTAAATTTACTAGTCTATTCATCGAAAAACTTACAGCAAGAATAGAAGATATATCAAAAGACATAATTAAATATGAAAAAGACATGTTCATGCTTTGCTCTAGAGAAACTAAGCTAAGCAAAAAAGAATTCATGAAGCTTTTTAAAAACAATGAAACAAACATGGCCGTTCTAGATCAAATTAACAAAGACTATCTTAAACCTTCGGTCGAAAAAGAATTTTTTAAAAAAGAATTTACAAAAATTAATAAAAAATTGTCTCTTATTGAATCTAATCAAAAACTGTCTATTCAGGACATAAAACTTATTAACAAAGATAGGAGAGTAGGTGAAATTAAAGAGAGAAATGCAAAAAAAGAGATGGTTGAAGCTAACTTGAGACTTGTGATTTCAATAGCTAAGAAGTATACAAATCGTGGGCTACAGTTTCTAGATCTGATACAAGAGGGAAATATCGGTTTAATGAAAGCTGTAGACAAGTTTGAGTATAGGAGAGGGTATAAATTCTCAACTTACGCAACATGGTGGATCAGGCAAGCAATTACAAGGTCGATAGCAGATCAAGCAAGGACAATACGTATACCAGTTCATATGATCGAGACAATAAACAAACTAAATCGAATACAAAGAAAACTTTTACAAGAGAACGGTAAAGAGGCTACTCCTGAAGAATTAGCTGAACATATGGATATGACGGAGGAAAAGGTTAGAAGGGTGCTTAAGATTGCTAAAGAGCCAATATCGATGGAGTCACCAGTTGGCGATGATGAAGACTCACATTTAGGTGATTTTATCGAAGATGAAAATGCCGAGAAACCACTTGATCAAACAATTAGTGATGGATTATCTGATTCAACGCATGACATACTCTCAAGTTTGACACCAAGAGAAGCTAAGGTTCTAAGAATGAGGTTTGGGATTGACATGAACACAGACCATACCCTTGAAGAGGTTGGAAAACAGTTTGATGTAACAAGGGAGAGAATAAGACAAATTGAAGCAAAAGCACTCAGAAAATTAAGACACCCATCAAGAGCTCAAAATCTCAAAAGCTTTTTAGATAATGACTAAATTAGCGATATTTGCTGCAGGATGTTTTTGGGGCATCGAGGAAAAATTCTTGTCTCATCATGGAGTGTTGGATACTGAGGTAGGTTACATTGGGGGCATAACAAGTAATCCCACATACCGTGATGTGTGTTCGGGCGAGACCGGGCATGCAGAAGCAGTTAGAGTAAAATTTGATGAAGACAAGGTTAGTTATGAAGAGCTTGTAAATTTATTTTTTAAAATGCATGATCCAACTATGCTCAATAGACAGGGGCCAGACATTGGAACCCAATATAGATCAGAAATATTTTGCTTGGATGATGATCAATACCTGATTGCTGATGGGGTAAAGAGAAATTATAACAAAGAAGTCTATGACAATAAAATTGTGACCTCCATTTCAATGGCTGATAACTTTTGGATTGCGGAGGAATATCATCAGAAATACGTAAGAAAGAAAAAAAATATGATTTTTTAATTTATGACGGGCCTGTAGCTCAGTTGGTTAGAGCAGTGGACTCATAATCCATTGGTCGCAGGTTCGAGTCCTGCCGGGCCCATAAAGATATGGATAATCTTGAATATAATAAAAAAAAGTTAAACGACCTTAAACATAAAATCACAACTCATCCGTTGTTTGCGAATAAACTTGAGCGAGAACATATATGCAAATTTATGGAATCTCATATCTTTGCTGTCTGGGGATTTATGAGTATTCTTAAATCACTCCAAAAGATGATAACTCCGAATAATCTTCCTTGGATACCAAATAGGAATACAAAAAATGGTCTAGTGAACTTTGTAAATGAAATAATTCTGTGTGAAGAATCAGACTTTATTGAAGGTATTGGATATATTTCTCATTTTGAGATATACCTTTTGGCTATGAAAAATATAGGCGCTGAATCAGTTCAGCTGGATAAATTGACCTCAAAAATTTCGGAAAAAGGATATAACGAAAAGTATATAGATGATGTTGATGCTTCTAATGAAGTAAAAAGTTTTTTGAAACATGATTTGGATGTATCAATGAATGGTACTCTACCTGAAATCGTTGGAGCATTTACTCTCGGCCGCGAAAAAGTTATACCGAACATGTTCAGTTATATATTGCCTGCAATTAAAGCGACATCAGCATCTAAGCATATCATAACGTACCTTGAGAGACATATTGATATTGATGGCGACAGACATGGTCCACTGTCAATGAAACTTCTGGATACTTCTTGTGATAAAAAACAACTGTCTCTCGCTTACGCAACAGCCGTAAAGTCATTGGAACTTAGATTATTAGTATGGGATAAGGTTTACGAAGATATTAAGTGTTGATATAATATAATTATATGATAATATACTTATATACAAACCTCCTCCGTATATGATGAAGCCGGCACGAAGCCGGCTTGATCATTCAACTAATAGAAAACTACCTGTCATGATCTCATAAGATGAAATGTCCTCTTTTTTGTTTATCCCTAAAAGGACACTTATAGCTCTTATGGTATTTCCATGAGAAACAACGAGTAAATTTCCTGATAGTGGTAATGTTTGCAAAAAACTACTCACTCTAGTGCTGACATCCTCTAAGCTTTCTCCGTTAGGTGGTTTTGTACTCCAACCTCTTCGAGCAGAAAGAAATAATTTCTCACCAACTTGCTCTTTGATCTCAGATTTATTTAGTCCTGACCAGTCCCCGTAGCTCCTCTCTTTCAACCTATCATCATATTTAATTTCAAAACGCCCATCGACAATTAGTGATGCTGTTTCTGCAGCTCTTTTAAGTGGGGAACTGTAAACATAATCAAAGTCTACTGATGCTAGATCATTCTTAAGCTCTTTCGCAGCATCAACACCTTTTTCTGTAAGGTCAGGGTCGTGCCAACCTGTAAAAAGATGCTTTTTATTGTATTCAGATTGAGCATGACGTACAAACCAAATTTTTCTTTTTCCTTGATTATTCATTTTTTATTTGCAATATCATTATACACCTCCTCACTACTACTAGGTACCTTCCTAATTTTAAAATATTGGGAGAAGTAAAGTCCAAGTTCATAAAGAAGCCACATTGGTAATGCCAATAAGATCTGAGAGATAACATCAGGCGGAGTTAGAAGCATGCCTAGTGTAAATGCTCCCACTATAATATAGGGTCTTTTTAAAGAGAGTTTTTCTCGAGTCGTAATTCCTGTAGTTATTAATAGAACAGTAATAATAGGAACTTCGAAAGCAAAACCGAAAGCAAAAAATAAAGCTATCACAAAGTCTAGGTACCTGCCAATATCTGTCATTACAGCAACATCAGTTGGAGCTATCCCAACAAAGAAAACGAATATTAAGGGGAACACTATGAAATATGCGAACAGTGCACCAAGGTAAAATAAAATACTACTTGATATAATCAGTGGAAGTACTAGTTTTTTTTCATGATTATATAAACCTGGAGCTACAAATGACCAAAGGTGGTACAAGATATATGGAATAGCTATAAATATTGATAGATATATAACTAATTTGAAAGGTATGAGGAAAGGTGATGCGACATCGATAGCAATCATCTCGCTACCTGAAGGAAGTGCATTTAGAAGTGGTATTGACAACACGTTGTATACCTCACCAGAAAATGGTATCAACATGACAAAAACTATCAAAACAAATAATAGTATTTTTGAAAGTCTATTTCTTAATTCTAACAAATGAGGTAGAAATTTACTCTTTGTCTGTTTTGTCTCTTGTTGATTCATCTTTTGTTTCTTTGATTCTCTTTTGAAGTTCAGTTATTGAAAGCTCTTGATCTTTTAAAATCTTATTAATGTTTGTACTATCTACTTCATCATCAATCTGATCTTTAACATTATTGAAATATCTTTGAACCTTACCAAACTGCTTACCTAGGTATGATGCAACTGCTGGTAATCTTTCAGGACCAAGTACGAAAAGCGCAAGAAGGAAT
>CAJWRL010000025.1 GCA_913046125.1 uncultured Gammaproteobacteria bacterium | reverse complement strand
ATCTTGTTCATAATCATATTTTTCTAAATCATTATAATCTTAATAAACTATTAAGAACAAAGAATAATTTGTAAGTATTAGGATTTATTGGTGTAATAGAGTGATGAAAAAACTCTTGGTTGTGAGAAATGACAAGCTAGGTGATTTAATATTAATCTTACCTGCACTAAAGTTAATAAAGACCTCATGTGTTGACATTCAAATTGACTGTTTACTAGATAAGAAATATTCAGAGATAAGCTCAATAACGAAATACATAGATAATACTATCTATGATGACAGAAATTTAGTAAGTGTCATTAATGATGAAAATTACGACTTTTCAATCTCTTTTTACTCTTCATTTACTATTGGTTACAAGCTATGGCTATCTAATATTTCAAAAAGATATGCCCCTGCTACGAAGCTTGCTCAAATTTTTTACAACAGAAAAGTCAAACAAAATCGATCATTTTCACTCAAATCTGAGTATGAATATAATAATAATCTTGCTGAGTTTTTTCTAAAAGATAACTTTTACAAGATCTCTTCTGTAGACAATGTCTGCATATCATTGAATGAAAGAAGCATTTCAAATAATGAAAAGATAATAGTTTTTGTTCATCCATTTACAGGTGGATCCTCTAAGACACTATCTGGGGATGATTTTGTTCGGCTTTGCTTTGAACTAAACAAACATGTAGATTGTAAATTTATTTTGCATTGTGAAATTGATGATTATAATAAATGTCAAAAATTAGTAGAAAAATCAGGAGGATTGGATATGAGTATTATTAATCCTACAAATAGTCTGATTGAAATGTACAAAAACATAAATAGTTGTGACTTGTTTATTGCAGGGTCTACAGGACCGCTACATGTTGCAGCATCATTGAATAAGAAGACTGTAGGTTTCTATCCATCGAAGCGGTCATCGACTTTGGTAAGATGGGATACGATAAATGATAGGAAAAATAAATTAACCTATAGTGATACAGGAAATGATAAGGATTTTATAAAAGTTGATCTTAAAAAGATAGCAAATGAAATCCGCAGGAATTTACTCAATCAATTGTAAAATTGAATTCTTTACGTCATCTACGGTTATATTATTTAGACAATTCATATGTCCTAGGGGACAAGTTTTTTTGAAACATGGGCTACAGCTTAAACCCTCATAGTGGGTAATTTTTTTTTCGTCACTTAAGAGTGGGGGTGTATAAATGGGTGATGATGATCCATAAATCCCAACAACTGGTTTATCCAAAGCTGCTGCCACATGCATAAGACCAGAATCATTGGAAACAACACAACTCGATAACCTTATAATGTCTAAAGCATCAGTTATTGAAGTTTCGCCAATAAGGTCTGATATATTGCTACATCCAAGTTCTTGGATATATTTGCTAATAGATTTATCTAATCCTACAAAAATCACTTGATGCTTATCGCTTATAGTTTTAGCTAAATCAATCCATTTATGGATAGGCCATTTCTTTGCTGGTCCAAATTCCGCATCAGGGCAAAAAACAACATAATCTTTTTTGAGACCAAACTTATGATTAAAATTGTTTTCGCTAACTGTCGACATGATTCTCGGCTTTAGTCTCGGTTGATATCTCTTATTAATGAGATTGAGATATCTATTCACCATGCCTTCTTTACGATCTATTGTTTTCACTACTTTGTTGACAAGTCCGTACCTAAACTCGCCAAGGTAGCCTATTCTCTTTTTAATTTTAGCGACAAAGGGTGTAATAGATGATTTAAAACTATTGGAGAGAATGTAGCATTCTGAATATTTTTTTTCTCTAAGTTTTAATCCTAGCTTAATTCTATAAAAGAGTGATAATTTACCATGCCTTGTCTTAGAGACAATAAGTTTGGAAACATTAGGTAGACATTGAGCAAGATCATAAAGATTCTCATTAACTAATAAGTCTATTGTCACATCTTTATTAATCTCTTTTAACGCATTCAATAATGTAAGGCTCATAACTAAGTCTCCAACCCATGCAGGCGCAACAATTAGAATCTTCGTATTACTCATTTATGTTTTATCTAGAAAAGATAGGTACTCATTTACTCCATCTTCTAATTCAGTAGGCTTACCTTGATATCCAGCATTATTAAGATTAGTCATATCTGCTTGTGTATAAGCTTGGTATTGTCTCTCAAGCCCCTTGGGGAAATCAACATAATCAATATGTCCTGAACTAAAGTAACTTATCACAGCATTACCTACATCATTAAATGATCTACTTTTACCCGTTGCAACATTAAAAATACCTGACACGTTATTATTCATAAACCAAATCTTAATCTTCACAGTATCTTTTACATAAACAAAGTCTCTTCTTTGTTCCCCATCACCATAACCATGGCTCCCACGAAATAATTTTAACATCCCAAGTTTTTTGAATTGATTGTAAAAATGATAGATCACACTACTCATTACTTCCTTATGCTGCTCATATGGACCATAAACGTTAAAATATCTTATTCCGACCACTTGAGATTTAATTTTTGAAAAATTTTCACGCACAAAGTTATCAAATAACAACTTAGATTCAGAGTAGTGATTCAGTGAGGATTCATTTTCTGGTTCTTCTTTAAAGACATTACCGCTTCCATAAACAGATGCAGATGATGCATACACCATATTGATGTTGTTATTGGCAGAATATTCCAATAGGTCCTTCGAATAATCAAGGTTAGTAGACATAACATAGTCTCTATCCTGCTCAGTAGTTTTTGAGCAAGCGCCTAAGTGGAAAATATGTTGGATTTTGCTCTTATATTTGCCATTCTTCAAGTCTTTTAAAAAATGATTATTATCCACGCAGTCTTCAATATTGAGATTATTTATATTTTCGAACTTTTTAGTGTACTTATCTAGCTCTTCAACTACTAAAACTTTTTTGTCAGATTCAAGTAATGATCTAACGAGATTTGTCCCAATAAAGCCTGCTCCGCCAGTAACTACAATCATAGTTTGAATGATACATGATTTTTTATTCAATTATAATAATACTCAATAAAAGTATTGTTATGCCGTCAATTTAGCTGGTACAATTACTTTTTTTGAAATGAAAAGATCACAAATACTTGTCGGTATAATCATGGGATCACAATCTGATTGGCCAGTCATGAAGCATGCCTCAGATACTCTAAAAGATCTATCTATAAAACATGAGAAGAAAATAGTCTCAGCACATAGGACACCTGATCTGTTATTTCATTATGCTGAAAATGCATCTGAGCGAGGTATTGAAGTCATAATTGCAGGAGCAGGTGGTGCAGCTCATTTACCAGGTATGACTGCTGCAAAGACTCATCTTCCTGTGATTGGTGTGCCTGTTAAAACTAAAAGTTTAGAAGGAAAAGACTCCTTATTGTCAATAATACAGATGCCAGCCGGCATCCCTGTTGCAACGGTTGCAATTGGTAAGGCAGGATCAATAAATGCTGCATTACTTGCAGCATCCATATTAAGCATTAAATATCCGAATATTAACAAAAGAATACTAGCTTATAGAAAAAAACAAACTCAACGAGTCCTTAAATCTGCTAAATTAATCTGATGAAGATTGCGATTTTTGGTGCAGGTCAACTTGCCATGATGATGATTGAAGCATCATCAGATCTTGGTCATGAATTTATTGTAATTGATCCAGCATCACGGCCACCTGCTAGTGAGATAGCCAAACATTATATGGTTGGATACAATGACGAGGAAATATTGAAATTTGTAGCCTCTGAGTGCGATATAGCTACTATAGATTTTGAAAATGTTGATATTGGTGCACTCAAGTACTTAGAGAATCATATCAAAGTTTCACCACCTTCAAATGCACTTAAAATATGTCAAGACAGATTGTACGAGAAGGAGTTATTTACTGAGTTGGGGATTAATGTTACCGAGTATCATTCTGTAGATAATATAAACGATATAGAAGACATCGTTTTCGATGATAAATCAGATTATTTACTCAAATCGAGGAGATTCGGATACGATGGTAAAAACCAGCTCAAGTGTGATGAAGAAAAAGAATTATTAAATAATCTACTAACAAAAAATGACTGCATAATCGAGAGAATAGTTGATTTTAAAACAGAAGTGTCATTGATATGTGTCAGACAAGATGAAGATACTATTTTTTTCTATCCTCTTGTGGAGAATTTTCATAAAAATGGAATCTTAAGATATAGTACGTTTCCCTATTCAAATACATCTCTACAAGGTATAGCAGAAGAATACGCTACTAATCTATTGAATTATTTTAATTACGTAGGAGTTTTAGTAATTGAATTTTTTGTCAGCAATGATGGGTCACTTATCGCGAACGAAATGGCACCACGTGTCCACAACTCAGGACATTGGTCCATTGAGGGATGTTCAATGAGTCAATTTGAGTCTCACATCAGAGCGATAACAGGACAATTGTCGACATTTGCTGATGATTTCAAACCTTCCATTATGATGAATATTTTATCGAAATATCCTGAACCTGAAAAAATTAGTGAATTAGGAGAACATTACATGCACTCATATAATAAAGAAGAAAGAGATTTAAGAAAGTTGGGGCATATTACAAAAGTTGCTGATCAAAAAGAGGAACTTCTAAAAGACTTAAAAAGATATTTAGATATTTTAGATAATTAGATTTTTGCAAGATTTCTTTTCGCTTGAATTTTTGCCTCCTCCACACCCCATTGATCATAACTGTTAATGCTCCATAAAATACCTTCAACAAACACTTTATGTTCATACATGCTTATCAACTTCCCAACTCTATCAGGAGATAATTTATCAACTCCTATCAAATTAGATGGTGAACTGCCTATTAAACTTTTATGAATTTCTCTCGTTTTTTTACCTTTAAAAAGTAGGTCTGCCTGAGCAAAGACATTTGACGCAAGGAATTTTTTAGAATCAGTATTAAGTGTTTTCAAATAGATGAAATCTAGGTATACATCGAGTGTACCTTGATGAATTGCTTGAAAGAAAGAATGTTGACATTCAGTTCCAAGTGAACCAAACAATATAGGTGATGTTGAATTTAGTGTAATTTCATTGTTTGTTGTTACGGATTTACCATTACTCTCCATCTCAATTTGTTGAAGGTAGTCAGGCAAACTCCTAAGTCTGTATGAGTAAGGAACTATCACATTAGCATATTTTGATAAAAAATTTATATTCCAGATATTCACTAGAGCCAAGTTCACAGGAAGATTATTCGAAATATTACTTTTGTAAAAATGACTATCCATACTCTTTACGCCTTCGATAATTTTTCTATAATTATCAATCCCAAGCTCTAACATATTAATTAGATTTACAGGAGATATGACTGAAAATCTACCTGGTAGTGTTTTCATAAAAGTAAAAATATTTTTTTCAGAGAAATTATGTTTTTTACATAGTTGTTTATTAGCTGTTATAGCTACATAATGATTTTTGAATATGTAGCTTGCGACTTCAGAATAGTTTTTATTAATATACCCATCTAAATATGATTTAACTCTCATGGTTTCATCGGTTTTAAAACTTTTCGAGACAAATATGAATATTGTCTTTTTTACATCTATCTTTTTTAAAAGATCACTAATTTCATTCAGATCTCCACTTGAGACAAAGTGAGTGAGAAAAGGATTAGTTTTGAAATCCTCAAGTGCCTCAGATAAAAATTTTGGTCCTAAGATTGAGCCTCCTATTCCTATGTGAACGATGTGAGATATCGTAATATTTCCATGACTTCCTGTTGCTTTATTTTTTATCTTGAGACAAAACCTTGACATTTTATCTACATCGCGCTGATATGAAATACTGTTTCTGTACGAGACAAATGATACTCTCTGAGATTCAGTATGACTGATATACTTGTTATCAAATAATTGTTTACGTTTTCTAGAAAACTTTGATAGTGTCAACAAACTTCTCATTTTTACAAGAATCTCTCTGCTAATGAAATTTCTCGTTAAATCTAAGCTTATGCCACCAAAATTGATGTTCTTAAGAGGTTGTGTATTCTTTTTATCTGATTTCTCATAAAAAGAATTTAATCGCTCTCTAATGTCCACAGCTATACAGCGTTAAATTTCTTATTTATGGGTTTATCAATAATATTATTAAGCTCATCTACATAAACAATTGTAGGTCTATGGTTAACATATTCATTGTCTTTTAACATGCAGTATGTGCAAATAATAATCTGATCATTTACGTTGATTTTGTGACAAGCTGCACCATTAACCGCAACTATTCCTGTATCGGGTTTCCCAGGAATTGCGTATGTGGAGAGTCTCTCTCCGTTTGAGATATCATAGATATCTATTTGTTCATATGGGCAAATATTTGCTGCTTTCAGCAAAGCGACATCGATTTCACATGAACCCTCATAATCAATGTTTGAGTCAGTAACAATTGCTTTGTGTATTTTTGAATTTAGGTACCTTCTTTCCATATCGATATACTACTATTATTTAAAAACTATTTTAACTATATTTCTATATTATCTATCAATCTAACACCATCTATATGACATGCTATAAATATACCACAACTTTTCAATTTATCAGTCTCCTCCTCCAATGTTATCAATGATCTGACATCAAGATACTCAACATGAATATCATTACTCTTAAGATACTCGATACTCTCTTTTTTTAACTTATCAAACGATGTACCTTTTAGTAACTCTTGTTTCATATTTTGTAAGGTCTCATAAATTCTGAATGTTGAGCCATATGACTCTTTCGAGAGTCTAGTCAGCCTGGAGCTTAATGCGATATTATTTGAGTCTCTGACAGTTTCTACATCAATGATATTTGTTTTAGGAAAGTAGGTACTCGCTAGATACTTAATTAATAGAAGTTGTTGATAATCTTTTTTTCCGAAACATGCGAAATCTGGATTAACTATACTAAAGAGATATTTTACTACTTTAAAAACTCCTAAAAAATGGCCTTCTCTTTTTTTACCACAGAGATAACGGGTGAACTTTGGCAAATCAATACTTTTTTCAGTCACAATCTCATCAGATACATCACCATCAGGAGCATAAACAAGACTGATATTATTTTGTCTACACACTTCTAAATCAGTTTGCAAGCTCTTAGGATAATTCTGGTAGTCATCAATGTTGTTAAACTGAAGTGGGTTTACATATATTGTTGCTACTTTGATCGAACTATTAGGAGCTTTAGAAAATAATACTCGATGACCTTGGTGAAGATTTCCCATTGTGGGTATCAATGTGATTTTGTTGCCCCTAGTCTTATATTCTCTGATCTTATCTGAGAAAGACTCTGTGTTGTAGACAATCTGCATTATTTCAATTTTTTTCTAAACTTAGTAATTTGTTTATCAAGTAATGTTCTATCGTTTATATAAAATGCATCTATTTTATTAAAACTAATACCAAGTAGGTCATATATCACAGCTACTTGACCATCGATACCACTCCCGGAGCCAATACCAATCACTGGCGCGCTACAATTTTGACTAATTTTTTTAGCTAGACTGTTTTCTAAACATTCAATTAATATCACCTTTGCTCCTAAGTTGTCTAGGGTTATTGCCAGGTCATACAATTGTTTGGCCTCGTTTTTACTCTTACCATATTTCCGAAATCCAGATCTAGATTTAATAGTCTGTGGAAGTAAACCAATATGCGCACATAAAGGTATATTTTTTTCTATAAGATATTTTGCTATGTCAAAATTACTTGTATCTATTTCAATTTTTATAAGATCAGCAAGACTTGTTGAAATGAATTTATAAGAATTTTTATAAGCTTTTAATTTTGTATCATATGAATTTTTTGGAAGATCTATCATTAGGACAGAAGTTTTTAATCCTGATTTTACACATCGCGTGTGATACTCTATTTCATCTAAGGTTACACCATGTGTTGTCTTTTCTCCTTTAATAACTTGTCCAAGCGAGTCTCCCACCAGGATTATATCTACTCCTGAAGACTCAAGATATTTACTCATGCTAGCATCGTATGCGGTTATACATGATATTTGCTTTCCTCTCTTGGAGAGATTTATCAATTTACTAAGTTTACTCATAGTTACATGGAGGAAGGGTTAAAGTATTTTTTTCCATTTATATCCGATGATATTTCTTCAATAAGTATCTGAAAGTCAGTTTCATTATTTATGTTTACGTTCGATGTATTAATTATCAGAACAGGAGAAGCATTATACTCATGAAAGTGTTTCATATAGATTTCATTTACAGAATCTATATATTTTCTTTTAATATTTCTCTCTAAGTCTAGTCCCCTATTCTTTATTCTCTCTAATAAAATGTCAGTTGGGGCTTGAAGATATATTATCAAATCAGGTACTGGAGGATTGAAGTCAAGTTTCTCTCTCAATTCTTGGTACATTGCATATTCAACTTGAGTAAGATTTAGTCTGGCAAATAATTCGTCTTTTCCAAAGTAGAAATCAGAAATAAGCAAATTCTTTGTATCCTTTACCTCTATTGATTGCTCTATTCTTCTTAATAAGAAATAAACTTGTGTTGAAAATGAGTTTAGCTGGTTGTGATCATAAAAATCTTTCAAAAATGGATTAGTAACATAATCCTCAAATAAAGTCTCGCATTTGACAGTATTTGATATCTTTTTTGCAAGTGTCGTTTTACCAACACCGATAGCACCCTCAATAGCAATATATTTCTTTTTAATCATCAGAGGTTTTTTATTAATTTATTAATACTTCCATATTTTGGAACTTTATATCCATAGTTTGTAATCTCATAGAGTGGTATTAAAACAAACTCTCTATACTCTAACCCAGGGTGTGGTATGGTAAGTTTTTCGGTATCCATTATAACTTGCTCGTATATGAGTATATCTAAATCTAGACTTCTTGGACCCCATCTCTTAGTTTTTTTCCTATTATGATTTTTTTCAAGCAACTGTAATTCGTCAAGTAGTCTATTCGGAGAGAGTGTAGTCTCTATTTCGACTACAGCATTTATGAAGTTAGGTTGAAATTTTGGACCAAGTGGTACAGTTTCATAAAGGCTAGATTTTTTTATTAACCTAGTTGAATGTAATCTATTGATTTCTTTAAAAGCGCTTTGTACTCTAAAGTGAGGGTGATTTTGGTTACTTCCGATACCTATGAAAACTTGATTCAATTTAAAGGCTTAAGTTAGCTTTTCTTTAATTCTAGCAGATTTTCCTGATCTTTCTCTGAGATAGTACAGCTTAGCTCTTCTAACATCACCTCGACGTTTAACTTTTATGCTCTCTATTAATGGGCTGTGTGTTTGAAATACTCTCTCAACACCCTCGCCATAAGATATTTTTCTAACTGTGAATGATGAACTTATTCCTCTATTTTTCACAGCAACAACGACGCCCTCGAAAGCCTGAATACGTTCTCTTTTACCTTCCTTTACCTTTACTGAGACAACTACTGTGTCTCCACTAGAAAATTTAGGGGTGTCTTTGATTTGTTTTGCCGAGATGTCCTCTATGATTTTAGTCACTTTTCTTTTCCTGATATTCAGCTATAAATTCTTGAAGTAGTCTATCATCTTCTTTTGAAAGATTCACGTTTTTTAGCAAATCGGGTCTCTTGAGATAAGTAGCTCCTAGTGACTGTTTTCTTCTCCAAAGTTTTATTTCACTATGATTTCCTGATAGTAATATGTCTGGAACACTGAAACCATCTATCTCGCTTGGCTTAGTATAGTGTGGATGATCGAGTAAGTGATCACAAAACGAGTCATTATTTATGGATTCCATATTTTCCGGAATTCCGGGTATTAGTCGTGTGAGTCCCTCGATTATTACAGCAGCGGGAATTTCACCACCAGATAAAACGTAATCTCCAATTGAGATCTCCTCATCTACAAGATTATCTAATATTCTCTCGTCAAAGCCTTCATATCTGCCGCATATGAAAGTAATACTATTTTCAGCTGATAGTTCATTAAGTTTTGATTGTTTTAAAAGCTTACCTTGAGGAGATAAAAGAATCGTTTTTGAAGACTTTATCTTTTTGAGAGCTTCTTTTACCGGAGTGTATTGGATTATCATGCCAGGACCTCCACCAAAAGGTTTAAAATCGACTCTCTTATGTTTATCATTCGTGTAATTTCTTAGATTAATTACATTTATACTGATAAGCCCTCTATCTAATCCTTTCTTGATAAGCCCATGGCTTTTGAAGGATTCAAAAAATTCTGGATAAACAGTCAGTAAATTATATAGTTTCATGATCTATAATAATTTTTTCATTAGGTATCACCTCGATATGATCATTGATATATGGGATGTATACAAGTTCTTTATTCTGTTTTACAGCCAGAATATCATTTGCTCCGTTGTTGAAAATAAAATCCACAGATCCTAAATAAGAATCTTTTGTTGTGTAAACCTCTAATCCTTCGATATCTTTCCAGTAATATTCACCCTTTTTTAAAGCAGGAATATCCGACGCTTCAATAAAAATATCTTGTCCAACAAGAGATTCTGAGGTGTTGATGTCATCATAGTTTTCGATTTTAATTATGATTTTTTTGGGCATAGTCCTCAAATTGATAATATTAATGGATTCTTTAGTATTTTTAATATTAAGAAAAGTATTATAGTTTTTGATATTCTGTGATGGATAAGAGTAAGATTGAATCACAACCCAGCCCTTAATTCCATGTGTAGAAACTATCTTACCTATAATGATGGCACTATGCTTCTTCATGATCTAATCCGTGAAAAATTGGATCAGGGTTTTTCTTTTTGTGTATTAGCTTCTTCAGCTGGCGCTTCTTCAGCTTTTACTTCTTCAGCTTTTACTTCTTCAGCTTTTACTTCTTCAGCTGGTACTTCTTCA
>CAJWRL010000024.1 GCA_913046125.1 uncultured Gammaproteobacteria bacterium | reverse complement strand
ACACGTCTTATAAAAAAATTTCTGACTCTATGGTAACCAAAGAAGAAATTAGCGAAGCATACTCAGAAACCCCAAACAATATTATAGTAAATTTGAGAAAAGCTATGCGCAATATAAAAACTTTTTCAAAACAACAAAAACTTGAAAGTTGGTCTATTAAAGTTAAAGGATCAAAGTTGGGAGAAAAAGTTACACCTATAAATAGTGTAGGGATCTATGTACCTGGAGGTAAGGCAAGCTATCCGTCAACTGTTTTAATGAATGCTATCCCTGCACAAGTTGCCGGAGTAAAGAACATTACAATGGTTTGTCCACCTGTGGCAGGCAAACTAAATCCACTAGTACTAATAGCTGCCGATTTATGTGGTGTAAATAAAATTTATAAATTTGGTGGTGCACATGCTATTGGCGCTCTTGCTTTTGGTACTGAAACTATCAAATCAGTTGATAAAATTGTTGGTCCAGGGAATATTTATGTTGCGACTGCAAAAAAGAAAGTTTACGGAAGTGTTGGTATAGATAGTTTTGCAGGTCCATCAGAGGTTTTGATTATTGCAGATCAAAATGCAAGTCCTGAGTTAGTTGCAATTGATATGTTTGCACAAGCAGAGCATGATGAATTAGCGCAAGCTATTCTTTTGACTTCAAGCAAAAGGCTTATAAATTCTGTCAGTCAAAAAATTAAAAGCTTAATAAGCAATCAATCTAGAAAAGATATTATTGAAAAATCTCTTAGCACGAGGGGTTTATTTATAAAAGTCAAAAACATAAAAGAAATTATAAGCATTGCAAATCAAATTGCTCCTGAACATCTAGAGATATTTGGTTATGAAGATATAAAATTAGAGACAAAAATCGATAATGCTGGCGCTATTTTCATAGGTCAAAATAGCCCCGAAGTTTTTGGAGATTACTGCGCTGGCCCTAACCATGTTTTACCGACCAGTGGTTCAGCTAGGTACGCTTCCCCTCTTGGCGTGTATGATTTTTTGAAAAGGACCAGCTTAATGAAGATATCAGCATTACATTCTAGTGAACTATCAAGTATTGCAGCTTTATTGGCAGACTGTGAGGGATTAACTTCTCATTCTCAGTCAGCAAAGCTCAGAAAATGACTACCTCCCTATAGTTCTGTGTGTTTCAGGCATAGCTGCAACCTTTATAATAGATTTCATCAGTTCGCCATTTCTCCTAAAGACTACACTAATTTCCTCTCCGACTTCCAAAGAGGCAACAATTTTAACAACTTGTTTTATGTTATCAATATTGCTGTTGTTTATAGTAATTATCACATCATTGTTTTTTAAACCAGATGAATAGGCTGGACCTCCGTCGACAACATTGGTAATAAGGACACCATCAGATGTATCAAATGCTGACAAGCCAACATAGCCCCTAACAGCTCTTCCATATTTTATAATTTGTTCAGCAATTTTTCTAACCAAATTAGATGGTACCGCGAGACCTATACCGTCGCTACCACCACCAATCGATACATTCATTGTATTTATACCGATTAAATCTCCAGACAAATTTACCATTGCGCCACCAGAGTTACCCGGATTTATTGCAGCATCAGATTGAAGAAACTCGTCTAAAGGGTTCGCGGTGATATGTCCACTATTTGTCCTTGATATAATACCCTGTGTTAATGTTTGACCTACACCAAAAGGATTCCCTATCGCTAGAACTATATCACCAATCTTGACTTTCGATGAATCTGAAAAAGTAAGTGCTCTACCAATGTAACTACTCTTTAGCAAAGCTATATCAGTTATTCTGTCAACTCCTACTACATTTGCAGGATAAGAAATATTATCAGATGTAATGATTCGAATATTTTTAGCACCTTTTATTACATGTTCGTTTGTGACGATGTGACCTTGATCTGTGATGATGACACCAGAACCTCTTCCCCTATCTGTGTTTATGGTCACAACTGAATCTTTAACAGATTTATATATGTCGTTATATGAATTGCTAGAAGTGATGACTTCTCCTTGACCGTGATTACTTACGTTAATTGATATGGATTCTTTAGATGTGAAGAGGTAAGCAACTATTCCAGCAGCGATTCCAATTACCACATATTTTGAGAGTTCTTTAAACATAATTTTAATAACTATGTCTAAAAGTATATATTAGAGAATGATTATATGATATATTACGCACAGAATTTAAATTATGGTTAGCAGGGATGAAAAACGATAACAATTCACTAAAAAGAAGGCATTTTCTTACAAACTTGACTAAGGTAGTTGGCGGGATTGGAGCAGTTTTCGCGCTAATACCTTTTCTATCTACCATGTCACCTAGCGAGAAAACTAAAATGGCTGGTGCACCGATAGAAATCGACATTTCTGCTATCACACCAGGAACATTTAAAATAGTCGAATGGAGAGGTAAGCCTGTATGGGTGGTTCACAGGACGCCTGAAATGCTTAACATTATAGATAGCAAGGTCGATTATTTAGCTGATCCGGAGTCTAGTTCTGAGATGCAGCCTCTTTATGCTCAAAATAAATACAGGTCTGTAAAACCCGAGTTTTTGGTACTACTCGGTGTATGCACTCATCTAGGATGCTCACCACTTTACAAACCAGGCGAGAACAAGGAGCTAGGGTTGGAATGGAAAGGAGGATTTTTCTGCCCATGCCATGGTTCTAAATTTGATTTGTCAGGAAGAGTCTTTAAAGGTATGCCGGCAGGAACTAACCTCGAGGTACCTCCTTATTACTTTGCTAGTGATACTAAACTAATCGTAGGTGAGGACAGAGCATCATGAGCAAATTTGTCACATGGATTGATCAAAGACTGCCGGTTAGTAAATTCGTCAGGAATCATCTATCAGAATATTATGCACCTAAAAATTTCAACTTCTTCTATTTCTTTGGAAGTCTTGCTTTGTTTGTATTTATCTTACAGATAATTACGGGTATTTTCCTCACTATAAACTACAAACCTGACGCTGCATCTGCTTTCGCGTCAGTGGAATACATCATGAGAGATGTAGAGTGGGGGTGGCTTATAAGATACATGCATTCTACAGGAGCATCATTCTTCTTCATAATAATCTATTTACACATGCTCAGAGCCCTGATGTATGGATCATACAAAAAACCTAGAGAGCTTTTGTGGCTATTTGGGATGTTCATATTTGTATTATTGATGGCAGAGGCATTCATGGGTTATCTATTGCCTTGGGGCCAAATGTCTTACTGGGGTGCACAAGTCATCATTTCACTGTTCGGCGCAATTCCTTTCATAGGAGAGTCTCTAGCCTTATGGATAAGGGGGGATTATGTAATATCGGATGCTACATTAAATAGATTTTTCGCCTTCCATGTAATAGCACTACCGTTATTGCTATTTGCTGTTATCTACTTGCATATTGCTGCATTACACACAGTAGGATCAAACAATCCAGATGGTGTTGAAATAAAAGCAAACAAGAATCCTGATGGTACTCCTGTTGATGGTATACCATTCCATCCTTACTACACTGTCAAAGATATATTTGGTCTTGCTGTTTTCCTTACGATTTTTATGTTTGTAGTTTTTTTCATGCCTGAATTCGGAGGCTTTTTCCTAGAAAAAGACAATTTCGTTCCTGCTGATCCGCTTAAAACACCTGAGCATATTGTCCCTGTTTGGTATTTTACGCCTTTTTACGCAATACTTCGCGCGATACCTGATAAACTAGGGGGTGTCATAGCAATGGGACTCGCTATTTTCGTTCTATTCTTAATGCCATGGATTGATAGATGCAAAGTTAAATCTATCAGGTATAGATCTTCAACTTATAAAATACTTCTTGCATCATTTGTCATAAGTTTCATTGGACTTGGTTACATTGGTATGCAGGCACCCACACCGATTTTGACTGCTCTAGGCCGAGCTTTTACTCTAATCTACTTCGCATTCTTTGTTGTCCTGTATTTCACCAGCAAGAACGAAAAAACAAAGCCAGTGCCAGAGCGAGTGACGATGCATGAATAAAGCTTACATATTTTTTTTATTAGGCTTTATTTTTTCATCTTCAGTTTTTGCTGCATCGAGTTCTGTTGAACTTAAACCAGTTTTCATTGATTTAGGCAATAAGGCGTCATTGCAAAGAGGTGCACAAATTTTCTTCAATAACTGCTCAGGCTGTCATACTCTTCAATATCACCGTTACAGTAAATTTGTGGATGATTTGAGCATATCCGAGGCAATGGTGAAATCAAATCTTATCCTAACGACACAAAAGGGTGGCGAACCAACAAAATTAGGCTCCACAATCACAAACTCAATAAATCATGACTCTATCAAAGAGGCATTTGGTGTGGTCCCACCTGATCTCACCTTGACAGCTCGATCTAGGGGTCCAGAGTGGATATATACTTTTCTTACCTCATTTTATGAGGATAATTCTAGGCCCATGGGCGTTAATAATATTTTATATCCGAATGTAAATATGCCTCATGTCTTATGGTATAAAGAGGGTCTGAAAACTTATGATGAGAATAATCAGCTGATTTTGAAGGTCAATGGTCAGTTGTCTCAAAAAGAGTATGAACAAGAAATTACAGACCTGGTGAACTTTTTAACATATGTCTCAGAGCCCGCGCAACTTGAAAGATATTCAATTGGTCTGTGGGTGATGATATTTCTTGTATTTTTTGCTTTTATTACTTATCTTCTTAAGATTGAATACTGGCGAGATATTAAATAATGACATTATTAGCTAATCGTAGATCAGCGATACTACTCTTCTCTCTTCCAAATTGTTTAGAAAGCCACCGCACACGCATAGTAATAAAAGAAAAGGAGATATCAGCAGAAATACATGAAGTCGACCTAAATTCTATACCCGAGGAAGTAAAAATTTTAAGCCCATATGATGAATATCCCTCATTAGTTGATAGGGAACTGGTGTTACAAAATTCAAGAGTAATTGTCGAGTACTTAGATGAACGTTTCCCCCATCCACCCTTGCTGCCTGTAGACCCCATATCAAGAGCTAAATTTAGACTCGCACTAAATGAAATAGAGCGCAATTGGTATTCAAGATATGAAGAGGCATACAATGACGAGGTTCTTGACGATAATTTTGTAATAGAAATCAAAAATTATTTTCTTGAGATCGCGCCATTAATCAAGAAGAAATTCTTTATGAGCGATGACTTTGGATTAGTTGATTGCAGTATTGCGCCCTTACTTTGGAGACTAAAATCCCTGGATTTTGATCTAGCAGAAAACAATAATATCATATCTGATTATTCAGAGAGGCTATTCGAAAGGGAAGCCTTCCAAGACAGTTTAACTGAGACTGAGAAAGAACTCTTTTAATTCAACTCAATTATCTTAATCCTGAACGCTCTATAAAATTAAGGGATATGCTAAAGTGAGTAATATGTACGGCAAACTATACTTAGTATCGACGCCAATAGGAAATCTAGAGGACTTAACCTTTAGAGCGGTCAAAATTCTAGGAAGTGTTGATTTAATCATCGCAGAGAGTGTTGAGAGGACTAATAAGTTATTAGCACATTATAATATTGATGCGAAAGTGATCTCATTCAATAAAGATAATGAAAAAAGAAAAATAAAGAATGTTGTTACTTTTCTTAAAGACTCAAAAAATATCGCCCTTGTCAGTGATGCAGGTACACCATGTGTATCTGACCCAGGATTCTATTTGTTATCAAACCTTGATGATGAAGTTAAAGTAATCCCGATCCCAGGAGTATCTTCAATAACCTGCGCATTATCCATATCTAAAATTCCTATGAACGGATTTATTTTTCTTGGATTTCTCCCAAAAAAAGAAAATGATAGGAAGAATAAATTACTGCAAGCATCTTCGACAAATTTACCTCTATGTCTATTTGAGAGTAAACATCGATTATTAAATTTATTCGAGGATATTAGTTCGATCTTTGGTAAGGATACAATGGTTGGTTTGCACCGTGAAATGACAAAAATCTATGAGACAATTTCTCATAAGAGTGTTTCTGAACACATATCTGATTTAAAAAAAAATACACCAAAAGGCGAATTTGTCGTTATTGTCGCACCAAATCAGCAAGTAGAAGTAGAAAAACCATATATATCAATTATAAAGAGTTTGATCCTAAAAAACTTTTCTAATAAAGATATTGTTGATCTTATCAAGCCTATTTCAACAGATTCAAAAAAAGAAATATATAAAATTGTATTATCTATTAGACAAGGTGAGTAGTTTTGTCGTATCATTTAGTTTTAGTGAAACTTACTAAAAATAATAAAAGATGACTCATTTCGAGGCATCTTTTTTTTTATTTAAATACAAGGACTCTTAATTGAAATCGGCAGCTATACTAATCGATGACGGGACAATAATACCAGCTAAATCGATTGGAAGTGATCAAATAAGCGTTGGAGAGATAGTCTTTAATACATCAATGACAGGCTATCAAGAAATCATAACTGACCCATCATATGATAGACAAATCATTACTTTCACAAATCCTCATATCGGCAATACTGGCATAAATCTTGATGATTATGAGTCTACTGACAGCGGATGTTCCGGTATTATCATGAGAAATCATCCTACACATGATAGTAGTTGGAGAAAACAGCACAGCCTAATAGAGTTTTTACTAGATAAATCTATCCCAGCTTTATGTTCAGTTGATACTAGATATTTAACATCACTCTTAAGAAAAAAAGGTTCCCTTAATGGGTGTCTTGTTCCAGATATTAGAAAATTAGATGATGCCAAATTAGAATTATCAAAATTTTCTGGACTTAGTGGGCTAGATCTAGCAAAAAAAGTTTCGACAGATAAAATATATACTTGGAATGAGGGGACTCATACATTAATAAGGACTTCACCACAAAAAAGCATAAGAAGATTTAATGTTTATGCTTATGACTACGGAATCAAGAAAAATATCCTAAGAATCTTATACGGTCTTGGATGCAATATTACAGTTATCCCTGCAGACTACCCTTTCACTGAGCTTAAAGCAAGAAAACCTGATGGTGTATTCTTGTCTAACGGGCCTGGAGATCCATCAGCATGCAATTATGCAATAGAAAACATTAGAGAGCTAATTTCACATAAAATACCGCTATTTGGGATTTGTCTAGGATTTCAATTATTGTGTTTAGCAAGTGATGCCAACACTTATAAGATGAAATTTGGTCACCACGGGGCTAATCATCCAGTGATTGATGTTGATACACAAAAGGTGTCCATAACTAGTCAAAATCACGGTTTTGCTGTTGACTTAGCTTCACTTAATAAAAATCATAAAATAACACATAAGTCATTATTTGATGACTCATTACAAGGAATCGAACTC
The DNA here is from genome assembly GCA_913046125.1 of uncultured Gammaproteobacteria bacterium. Taxonomy (GTDB): domain Bacteria; phylum Pseudomonadota; class Gammaproteobacteria; genus CACLCV01. Next base: position 4,682 of record CAJWRL010000024.1, on the reverse strand, counting down.
GTCAATTCGCCAGCTTATGGTTTTCAGGGCCACCCAGAGGCAAGCCCTGGACCGCAAGATATATACTATCTTTTTGAAAAATTTATCAATTTTATGTCTTGTAACAATGCCTAAGAATAATGACATAACTAGTATTCTTGTAATAGGGGCTGGACCAATTATTATTGGTCAAGCATGTGAATTTGATTACTCTGGTGTTCAAGCATGCAAGGCACTAAAGGAAGAAGGTATCAGAACAATCCTAGTAAATTCTAATCCAGCAACTATCATGACTGATCCTGAAATGGCTGACAAAATTTACATTGAGCCAATACATTGGAGAAACATAGAGAAGATCATAGCAATAGAAAAACCTGATGCAATTCTCCCAACGATGGGAGGTCAAACTGCATTGAATACAACTCTCGACCTTAATAGACACAAGATTCTTCAAAAATATGGTGTAAAAATAATTGGAGCTAGTGTTAACTCAATAGATATGGCTGAGGATAGAGAGCTGTTTAAAAAAGCGATGGAGGATATAGATCTATTAACACCAAGAGCACAAGTTGCAAAAGATTTCGATAAAGCATTGGTCATCCAGAAAGATATTGGGTATCCCATAATCATTAGACCTTCGTTCACATTGGGCGGGTCTGGTGGCGGAATAGCCTATAACAAACAAGATTTTGAAAAAATAGTTAAGAGAGGATTGGATCTATCACCTACAAATGAAGTGCTGTTAGAGGAGTCAGTAATTGGTTGGAAAGAATTTGAAATGGAGGTAGTCAGGGATAAAAACGATAATTGTATAATTGTTTGTTCGATTGAAAATTTTGATGCAATGGGTGTTCACACTGGAGATTCTATCACGGTTGCCCCCGCCCAAACTCTTACCGATAAGGAATATCAAAATCTAAGAAATCAATCAATACAAGTACTCAGAAAAATCGGTGTAGATACAGGAGGCTCAAATGTTCAGTTTGCTGTAAATCCTCAAGATGGAAAAATTTATGTAATAGAGATGAACCCAAGAGTGTCTAGGTCATCTGCCCTAGCTTCAAAAGCAACAGGATTTCCAATTGCTAAAGTTGCAGCCAAACTAGCAATTGGATACACACTTGACGAATTGAAAAATGACATAACAGGAGGTATTATTCCATCCTCATTCGAACCAAGTATTGATTATGTCGTAACAAAAATACCCAGGTTTGCATTCGAGAAATTCAAAGAAGCTGATCCACATTTAACAACTCAAATGAAATCTGTTGGTGAGGTAATGGCAATTGGAGGCAGCTTTAAGGAATCTCTTCAAAAGGCATTAAGAGGTCTTGAGATAGGAATTGATGGCCTATCAGAAATACCATTTGAAGACTCGTTATCATCAAAAGAAATACGTGATTTAATATTTAAAGAGATATCAACTCCATCCTCCAGCAGAATTCTTTATATTGCTCAGGCATTCAGAGTGGGCATGTCTGTAGATGACGTTTTTAATCTATGTTTCATCGATAGATGGTTTTTAGCTCAGATTAAAGAAATTGTTGATTCAGAAATAAGTCTTAAAAATAAATCATTAGAATCAATATCAGAGAATCTGCAGGATCTTAAATCAGATGGCTTTTCAGATAAAAGATTAGCAAATATTCTTGCTACAACAGAGAGAGAGGTCAGAGACTTTAGACGCAGTAAATCTATAAAACCAGTTTTTAAAAGAATAGATACGTGTGCAGCTGAATTTGAATCTTCCACAGCATATATGTACTCTACATATTCAGATTTCTGTGAATCCCATCCTACAAAAAATAAAAAGGTTGTTATTCTTGGCGGTGGTCCTAATAGAATTGGCCAAGGTATTGAATTCGATTACTGTTGTGTTCATGCATCAATGGCACTGAGAGATGCTGGCTATGAGACGATAATGATTAACTGTAATCCAGAGACTGTCTCAACGGACTATGATACCTCAGATCGTTTGTATTTCGAGCCACTTACAGTTGAAGACGTATTATCTGTCATAGATATTGAAAAACCATGGGGAGTAATAGTTCAATATGGAGGACAAACACCTCTTAAGCTTGCAAGTGAGCTTGAGGAATGTGGTGTTAATATAATTGGTACATCCCCTGATTCTATTGATTTAGCAGAGGACAGAGAAAGATTTAAAGTTCTAATAGAGTCGCTCTCTCTTAAACAACCTTCTAATAAAACTGTCACTACAGTCCAAGAGGCAAAAGAATCCGCTGAAGGAATTGGTTATCCTATTGTTGTGAGACCCTCATATGTATTGGGCGGAAGAGCAATGGAAATTGTCACTAATTCGTCCGATCTTGAAAAATATATGAAGGAGGCTGTAGACGTGTCCGATGATTCACCAATCCTTCTAGATAAGTTTCTAAATGACGCAATTGAAGTGGACATTGATTTACTTTGTGATGGTGAAGACGTTTATGTTGCTGGAATAATGGAGCATATTGAAGAGGCGGGAATTCATTCGGGTGATTCAGGATGTTCACTTCCGCCGTACACGCTAAGTAATGAAATAGTAACTGAACTTAAAGAACAAGCATCTAAACTTGCTATCGCTTTAAAAGTGATCGGATTGATGAACGCACAGTTTGCAATTAAAGACAATGAAATATTTCTCCTGGAGGCAAATCCAAGAGCATCTAGAACAGCTCCGTTTGTTTCAAAAGCTATCGGCATACAATTAGCAAAACTTGGTGCGTTAGTTATGTCTGGCATAAAAATTAAAGATTTAAATTTATCAAATAGTTCTGACAACAAAGCCTACTTTTCTGTAAAAGAAGCAGTCTTTCCATTTTCTAAATTTCCTGAAGTAGATGTTCTGCTTGGGCCAGAAATGAAATCAACTGGTGAAGTAATGGGATTTGGAAAAACTTTTGGAGAGGCATACTTCAAGGCTCAAAGAGCAGCGGGAGTGATTTTGCCAAAAGAAGGTAATGTGTTTATAAGTGTCAGAGACCATGACAAAGAACCAATTTGTGAAGTTGCATCAGAATTAATAGATATGGGATTTAAAATTTATGCAACGTCAGGTACATACAATTTTCTAATAGATGCGGGGATTGCTTGCTCAAAGATAAATAAAGTAAAAGATGGCCATCCACACATTGTTGACATGATAAAAAACAATGAGGTTCATTTAATTATCAACACCACCGAGGGAGCAAGATCCATCAAAGATTCTTTTTCAATTCGAAAAGAAGCTCAAAATCATAAAATATCACTTACAACTACAGTTTCTGGAGCAAAGGCCTTCTGCAAAGCTATAAAATTTATCGATGACTTTGGGGCACAAGATTTAAAGCAAAGGCACGAATCAATCTTATAAAGTTCGAGAATTAAAAACTTCTTCATTTATTTTATTCTCACTTGATGCAATGATACAACTAATGCAAAGATCACCGCTAACATTTACAGATGTTCGCATCATGTCCAGAAGCCTGTCTACACCGAGTAAAAGCGTAATGCCTTCTAGCGGTATACCGATCTGAGTAAAAATAACAGTTAACATAATGATACCCGCGCTAGGAACTCCAGCGGTACCTATTGATGCAACCGTTGCTGTAATAACGATCGTGAGTATCTCATTTATTCCAAGATCAATTCCATAAAGATTTGCCAGGAAAAAAGTAGCACATCCTTGCATGATAGCAGTACCATCCATATTAATTGTTGCTCCCAGTGGAACAGTGAAAGTACTTATCGATTTATTTATTCCATACTTTTCCTCAGCAGCTCTAAGTGTGAATGGTATTGATGCACTACTACTCGAAGTACTAAAGGTAAAAATAACTACTTCTTTTAAGTTTTGAAAAAACTTAACTGGACTCAAAGCGGTAAAAAACTTGATTAACATTGAAAAGGTAAATAAGAAATGAAAAATTAGTACAAAAATAACCGTAAAAAAATATCCTGCCAATGACGATATAGTTTCCATGCCTTGTGTTGAAAATGTTTTTGCTAGAATACAGAACACCGCTATTGGCGTAAATGCTATTATTAACTTTACAAGTTCATTGATAACGTCATTAAAGTCATAGAAGTACTGAATAAATGTTTTAATTCTGTTTTTTATTCTTGAAGCTGATATCCCTATCAATACTGCAAAAATCAGTAAATGTATTATATTACCGTCCGATAGAGACTTAAAAATATTATTAGGGAAAATATTCCCGTCAGTTTCAATGTTTTCAATATTTATAACACTATCTAAGTTTTTCATATTAATTTGTTCATAATTCATGAAAGATGAAAACAGTAATCCAAGTGAAATTGCGATAACAGTCGTAATTGTATATAACAGCAATGTTTTTATACCTAGTCTTGATAAAGAGACATCATCCGATAAGGATACAATACCGCACACTATCGAGAAAAATATTAGTGGTACTATAATCAGTTTTAAAGATGATAAAAAGAGGTAAGAGACTAAATCAAATAAATCGGCTGTGTAAGTGCCCAAGGAGGATTCTATTAGACCGGTGAGATTAAAAGTAAATCCAACCAAAATGCCTAAAATCATTGAAACAATGATTTTTTTTGTGAATGACATTATCGTTCTAGTGAGTCTAGTGCGGCTTGATAGTCTGGTTCGTTAGCAATTTCCGAAACAAGCTCTGAATGAAGTATTTTATTTTCAGGTGATATTGTAACAACTGCTCTCGAGGTTATGCCAG
>CAJWRL010000023.1 GCA_913046125.1 uncultured Gammaproteobacteria bacterium | reverse complement strand
AATATATTTTTTCAAATAAAATTAAAGGCAAAAACATAGCAACAATCCTGTGCGGCGCAAATATGAATTTTGATCGATTGAGACACGTTGCTGAAAGAGCCGATATAGGAGAAAGCACAGAGGTAATTCTGGGTGTTACTATTGCTGAAAAGCCTGGTAGTTTTAAGAAATTTTGCTCTATTATCGGTAAAAGAGCTATTACAGAATTCAACTATCGTTATTCAGACCATAAAGATGCACAGGTTTTTGTTGGTATAAAAACAACCAAAGGACTTGATGAAAAAAAGGATATAATCAAAAAGCTCAAATCAAATGGCTACAAATGTCATGATATGAGTAATAATGAAATGGCTAAGCTTCATATTAGATATATGGTAGGAGGGATTTGTAAAGAAATTAATGATGAGAGAATTTATAGATTCATGTTCCCTGAAAAACCTGGAGAGCTTCTAAAATTCCTAGACAACATTGGATCAAGATGGAATATAAGTCTTTTCCACTATCGTAACCATGGCGCAGATTTTGGGAGAGTTCTCATAGGATTACAAGCTAAAGAGAGTGAACTTACCAGCTTAGAAAAACACTTCAGAACGCTGAAATATAAATTTTATGATGAGTCTCAAAACTCAGCATATAAACAGTTTTTAAAATAAAAAAATTCACAATACTACATACAAAAAAGGCCCTAAGATAAGGGCCTTTTCCATCATTTATGAAGAATTAACGTCTTTTACGCCTAGCAGTCTTTTTCTTAGCTACTTTACGCTTAGCAGTTTTCTTCTTAGCTTTTTTCTTAGCTACTTTACGCTTAGCAGTTTTCTTCTTAGCTACTTTTTTCTTAGCTTTTTTCTTAGCTACTTTACGCTTAGCAACTTTCTTACGTGTAGTAGTTACTTTTTTCTTGGCTACTTTACGCTTAGCTACCTTAGTTTTTCTTTTAGCTTTCGCTTTCTTTTTAACCATACATTCCTCCGCGGTATTGGTGGTTAATTTTTAGTTTAGTAAATTATCTTACAAAAACAAGTGTTAATTAGTTTATTTTAAAATTATTTTTTCTCTATTTTGATAGGTTAATTATAAAATCCCATTCTTTTTTTTCTATTTTTGTAATTGATAACCTATTACCCCTCTGAACAACTCGCATGTTTGACAATTCTTTGTAAGATTTTAAATCTTTTAACGTTACAATCTTTTTAAACTTCTTTTTGAACTTAACATCTACCATTAACCATCTTGGTGCATCTCTTTTACTCTTTGGATCATAGTATTTTGCTTTCTTATCAAACGCAGTATGGTCAATATAAGCCTCTTTGCATATAGTCATCAAGCCATAAATACCTGGCACATCACAGTTTGAGTGATAGAAAAAAGCCAAATCACCGTTTTTCATATCATCTCTTATCATATTTCTAACTTGATAGTTTCTAATACCGTCCCAAGGCTCAATTTTATCCCTAGCAAGGTCATCTATGTTGTAGTCCTCAGGCTCATTTTTCATAAGCCAGTAATTCATTTCAGTGCTTCTTCGATTTTTTCATTTATTATGTCGAGACTTTTTTCAACAGATGTCAGCTCATCTAGTTTGATTTGATTTTTGATGTCAGAACCTGCTATGTTCAATAGCACGAGTACCAAGAAATAATCATGGCCTACATTTTTTGTTTGTTCTTTGACTTTTTCTGCCTCAGCAACGATTCGATCTCTTGATCTTAGAAGTATCCTTTTCTCATCATCTGTACACATCACAGAGACATCCTGCCCTAAAATATTAATGTCGACCTTACTCTTTTCCATGGTTTTTCATACCATCAATTCTTTCTAACAGTGACTTAAGTTGTGACTTTGCAGACTCATTTTTCTTGATCAAGTCTGACTTCTCAGAGACTAATTTGGTTTGCTGGTTTTTGAGAAGCGTATTTTCAAGGTTTGTTGAATCTATTTTTTTACTCAGCAGATTAAGGTTATGCTCTAGATTGTTCAATTTATCTAAAATATCTGACATAGTGTATAATATAGTTTTAGTACTCACATTAATCAATAAAATTATTAATTTACGTTAACTTCTTATGAAAGATTCTAGTGATATATTAATACATGAAATCATTGATGACTATCAGTGCCCTTTTACAGCATCTGAAGTCCATGGATTTTTTACTGGTTTGGTTTTGTCAAATATCTCAAACATTGACCTAGACAAAAAAGTTTTGACCTTTATGGATATCGATGAGGGATCTCTACCTAAATCTCGCAAATTGATTAAGTGTATACAAAATGAGCTTAAGTCCTCAAATTTAGATATTCAATCTGGAGAAGAGGCTGATTACGAAGTCATAGCTTCCTCTCTAGCAGAGTGGACGTATTATTTTTTGATATCCTATAAAGAATCAGGTAGTTCAAAAGATATTGATAATCGTATTACTGAGATTCTTGACGTTTTTGATGAGATTAGCCAACTTAATCAAAAATATAAGGTTGATGAGGATAATAACGTTAATCAAGAAAGCTTGAATGATATTCATGATTTTATTGAAAAATCTGTTCAATATATATTTAATAAAAAAGATGATAAGTAAAGATTTTAAAAGAAGAAGAGATTACCTTTTACGTAAGATTGAGGATAATTCAATTGTTATCCTTTTTTCAGGGCTAGAAAAGTCTCGTAACAATGATGTTAACTATAAATTCCGCCAATCGAGCAACTTTTTCTATCTTACTGGTATCAATAATCCTTCTATGTTGTTGATTATTACAAAAACTAGCAATCGGCATTCGACAACCTTAGTGTGCGATAGGCCAAATGATATTGATAAAATCTGGCATGGACAGCTACCTTCTAAATCATCGTATAAAAACCAGTTTAAAATTCAAAATGTTCTATATTTTGATGAACTTAAGTCCCTTAAACTTAATGACGCAAAGAACATTTATTTTGAATTCGCTGATGAAAACAGGCTCAACGAATTTATTAGTAATCTCAATCTTTCACAACCTCAATCAAGATATTTAAGAAATAATACCTCAAGATCTACCAAAATTGACTTGTCTAATCTCATATTTGATATGAGAAGAATTAAATCTAAAAGTGAAGTGTCACTAATTAGACATGCTGCAAAAATATCAGCAAAAGCACACATCAACATTATGAAAAGCTGTAAATCAGGTTTAAAAGAATATGAAGTTGAAGCAGATTTTATAAAACATTGCATGTCAGAAAGATGCGAACAGGCATATCCTGCAATTGTCGCCTCTGGGAAAAATGCGTGTGTCCTTCATTATACAAAAAATAATGCGATTTTGAGGTCAAACAACCTTCTGCTTGTTGACGCAGCAGCTGAGTATGATAACTATGCATCTGATATAACTAGAACTATTCCTATATCTGGAAAGTTTAACGAATTTCAGAAAAAAATTTATGAGATTGTTTTAAAAGCTCAAACAATGGCAATCAAAGCCTGCAAACCTGGTAAGACCTTAATTGATATCCATAATGTTGCAGTAAAATACATTACTAAAGGATTAATAGAAGCAAAAATCTTAACCGGGAAATTGGAGAGGAATATAAAAGAAGAGAAGTATAAGAAATATTATATGCACAATACAGGCCACTGGTTGGGGCTAGACGTTCATGATCCATCCTCATACTCGCATAATGGTAAGCCAATTAAGCTTAAACCCGGGATGATATTTACCGTAGAACCAGGCATTTATATCAATAAAGAACCTGGTATTGATAAAGGTTTCCATAATATTGGAGTAAGAATTGAAGATGATGTTTTAATTACAGATTCTGGCTGTGAAGTATTATCCAGAGATGTTCCTAAGTCTGTTAAAGATATTGAGAAATTGATGTCTCATGCCTAAAAAAAACGACTTTATTATAGTAGGTGGAGGACTAGTCGGTTGCTTGGCAAGTCTTATTCTGAGTAAAAAAAATTATACTATATGTTTAGTAGAAAAAAAAACATTCAAACATATTATCTCTGATTACTTCACACCCCTCTCTTTGACAATAAACACCATTCAATTTCTTAAAAAAAATAACTTATGGGATAGTAGCTACATTAAAGCCAATGAAATAAAAGAACTTACTGTAAAGTTATTCAATAGTTTTAATGTTGTGCGTTTTTGCTCTGATGATTTACATAGAGAAGAACTTGGATCTGTTGTTGATAAATCTAGTTTTTTATCGTACTTGATAGATCATTGTAAAAAAAGTAAAAATATAAATATTGTTGATGAGGCAGACGCGTATATAGATAATGTTACTTCACCCATCAAACTTTCACAAACTCAGTCTAAATTAACGATTACCGGAGATTACCTAATTGTAACAGACGGGGCCAACTCCCAATTCGCAAAAAATTTAAATATGGAGCGTCATTCTTTTGATTATGATCAAACATCATACATGTTCAACACAAATTATCAGCATCTCTCAAAAGGTGCATTTCAGATCTTTAGTAGAAAAGGCATTTTTGCAATACTTCCATTTAATGATAATTCTGTTTCAATAGTTGCAAGCATTTATAACGAATTTATTGACCACTTTGCTTTTGAGAGTGAAAACGCAAACTTTGATATGTTGGAGACGGAGCTGGCTCCTTATTTAAGAGGCATTGATAAACCTAAATTAATTTATAAGTATCCACTCAATACAAGTAGACTGGTTGCATGGAGTAAGCAAAACGTCATATTCCTAGGAAATTCCTCTCAACTTATTCATCCGTTTGGAGCACAAGGTTTCAACTTCGCAGCTGATTGCATTCAAGTTATTAGCGATAAGTCTGAGGATCTACTTTTAGATGGTGAATTCAATCCTGAAATTCTAAATATCATTAACAAAAAAAGGAATACTCTTTTAAAGAGGATAGATTTTACATCCTCAGCTTTGATGAGAAATAGTTTTTCAGCAAATGTGTGTTCATCGGTATTCTCGAGAACTATTAATTTATCATCTACCCTACGAAGAAGTTTTCTCAAAAAAATAGTTGGTATGAATTAAAAATGACAATAAATCTCATCAATAGCAGCATAATTTCATCCATAGCAGCAATAGACTTCTCGAAAAGTCTAAGAAGCGACATATACTTAAAGCCCGGCGAGTTATTAGACTTCAATAGGTATTTTAGCATCAATGAGTTCAGTAAAATTTATTTAGACAACCTCGGCATATGGAATCAATTAGATAAAGAAAAATATATTGCTTATGCAAGTATTGACGTATATTTGAAAGAGAAGAAATCTATAAACTTTCACTCAGATAATCCACATTCACAAAATCTTGGATATATTGTCTACGAAGGGGACCTATTAAATGCGATCTCAAAATGTATTAGTAAGTGCAAAAGCATAAAGCGATATGATAATAAAATATCAGATAATACTAGTGACATTAACATCCACACGAAAATAGATGAGCTTGAAAAGAATGATATTAAGTTTAAATTCAAAAACAAAATTTATGATCAAACAGCCATGAATATTACATTCAAGCATACTAAATCGAATAGTACAAAACCTAGACAGATTTTTTATGATAATGAGATCTTAGGTCTTTTACCTATTAACGAATATTCATACAATTTAATATGGAGCATGCCTAATAAGTTTTTTGATCAAGTAAACAAAGCCTCTTCTGCTACACTTATAGAATATTTATCCGATAGAGTTAGTTTTGTTACTGGTGATATTAAAAAAACTAATATTCATACTTCATTCCCTCTCTCATCGAGACATGCAAGGTCATATTTTTGTGAGAATAATTTGCTGATTGGCGATGCAGCACATAAATTCCACCCTCTGGCCGGTCTGGGTCTTAACATGGGAATAGAGGATGTAGCAACTTTATCCAACTTATTATCGAAGAGTAACAATCTTAGAGGCACTGTCTGTAACTTTACAATTAAGAGGATGAGTAGAATTCAATCACTTCAACAGTTATTAGATCTTATAGTTACTTTTCACTCCTCAGATATTTTATCTGCTAAAATTAAACTAAAGATACTAGATTACTTTAATAAAACTAATTATTTAAAGCCTAAGATAATAGAAAATGCTACTGGACTTAATAATAAAGATCTGGTCAATCTATAAAAATATACAGAGCTATAATAATCAAAAGACCTGAAAATATTTTTTTTACTTTGTCTGGGTCTATCTTTTTGAGCAATGTCACTCCAATGTAAGAGCCTACAATACTCGCAGGTATTATAAGGAATAATGATAAGTGATTAATTTTTGAATAAAATATTTCTAAGTTTATCATGTACATAAAAATTATAGATGTAGTGGCTATCACTAATCCTAAAGCTGAGGCAGTTGCTATAGATTTTTTTATGTCGTCAATCAAAAATGATATATATGGAACAGATAATGTGCCTCCTCCAATACCCATAAGCGAACTAATGGTTCCATTTAAGAAAAAATAAAATTTACCAACATTGCGAACGATAATCATGTTATTCCTTATAATTTTTGCATCACTTATAAGCAAAAGGGCTAATAGAATTAATATAAAACCATATATATTCTCTAACATCTTTGAGGATAACTGCTCTAGTAAGTAAATTCCTAATAAACAACCAAGGCTTACATATACTGCATATTTTTTTACAAACTTGAACTCAATTAACTTGTTTTTGAAATGTAGATAGGAGGACGTTGAACCCGCAAATATAATACAAATCAAAGACGTGTATACAGCTGACTGTAATTGATATCCATCAAATAGACCGGAAAACTTGTGAACAAGAAGCAATCCAGGAACAAATATTATCCCTCCTCCAAGTCCTAGCATGCCTGCAGTTACACCACCTATCAGACCAATTAGTATGTAAATATACACCAGTTCCATCATCTCATTATCTAAAGTACATACATTCTAGTTTAAAAATTCATTAAATATGGCATAATTAACCGAAATATTTGGAAACCACAATCAACTAACAGTTTTTAGGAAATACATATGTCAGGATATCACTTTTTATTCGTACCAGGTCCATCAAACGTACCTGCAGCAGTTCAACAAGCTATTCACTGTCCAATGGAGGATCACAGAAATCCAACGATCCCAGATCTAATTCAGCCTATTACACAAGATCTGAAAAAAATTCTCAGAACAGAAACTGGTAAAGTAGTTTTTTTCCCATCTTCAGGAACAGGATGCTGGGAGGCAGCGCTTCAAAGCACGCTGAATGTTGGCGATAAGGTTCTGGGAGCTAGTTTCGGACAATTCAGTTATCTCTGGTTGGACATGTGCAAAAGGTTACAGTTTGAACCGATCACTATGGAAGAGGAATGGGGAACAGGCGCCAATCCAGAGAGTTATCACAAGCATTTGTCAGAAGATAAAAATCATGAGATCAAATGCGTACTAGTTTGCCAGAACGAGACTGCTACTGGCGTTAGGAGTGATGTAGAGGCTATCAGAAAAGTTCTCGATGATTTGAATCATCCAGCACTGTTATTTGTAGATGGTGTAAGCTCTGTTGCAAGTTATGAATTTGAAATGGACAAGTGGGGCGTTGATGCAATTGTGAGCGGATCCCAAAAAGGTTTCATGCTTCCTGCAGGATTAGGAATACTTGGCATGAGTCAGAAGGCAATTGATGCAATGAAAAATTCAACTTATCCTACATGTTACTTCGATGTTGCAGATATGATTGAAAAACTTGATGGAGGATACCTTCCTTACACACCACCAGTTAATTTGTTAAGAGGGTTCCGCGTGGCTATCGACATGATTTTTGAAGAAGGTCTAGAAAATATATGGAAAAGACACTATCGATTAGCGGAAGGAACAAGGCGAGCGATTACGGAAGGCTGGGGTTTAAATCTCTGCGCGAAAGAAGAGAAGTGGTACTCTGATACAGTGTCGGCGATAGTTGTCCCTGAGGGATTTGATGCGTCAAAAGTAATAAGTACCGCATTTAACAAATACAATCTTGCGCTTGGAGCGGGTCTATCGAAAGTTGCAGGTAAAGTATTCAGAATCGGCCATCTGGGCGATTTAAATGAATGTATGCTTTTCGGCGCTATTTCTGGGGCTGAGATGGCGATGTTAGATAATGGTATAAAAGTTGAGCCCGGAAGTGGAGCAGCTGCAGCGTCTAAATATTGGTCACAAAATGTAAGTGGCGAGCTCAAGTCCAAATCAGTGGCTAAATAATGGCTAAACCAAGAGCGATAGTAACGAGAAGGTGGCCATCTGCCAATGAGGAGAGACTCAAGCAGAATTTTGATGTTGTATTCAATGAATCAGATGTGCCGTTTACAGCAGATCAACTCAAGGATTCTCTTAAAAACTGCGATGTTTTCATGCCAACTGTAACTGACAAGGTTACAAGGGATGTCTTAAGTGTAGAGGGCAGAACAGCAAATATGATCGCTAACTTTGGTGTTGGATTCAATCACATTGATATTGATGCCGCAAAAGAACTAGGAATAACTGTCTCTAATACACCATCTGTCTTAACGGATTGTACTGCAGACATTGCGATGTCACTGTTGTTGATGGTTGCAAGAAGAGTTGGCGAAGGCGAAAGAGAACTCAGATCAGATAATTGGACTGGCTGGCGACCTACACATCTTCTTGGCACAAAAGTAACTGGTAAAAAATTAGGAATTATTGGATTCGGGAGGATCGGACAAGCTGTCGCTCAGAGAGCTAAATTTGGTTTCAATATGGATATACTTTATTGGGATCCGTATGATCTACCTGAAGAAGTTGTATCAAAATACAACGCCACTAAGTTAGATACAATTGAGGACATATGCAAAGAATCTGATTTTGTATCAGTAAACTGCCCTGCGACTAAGGAGACATTTCACCTAATGAACGAGGAGAGATTTAAACTAATGAAACCAACTGCGTTTGTAATAAACACAGCTAGGGGCGACATCATAGATGAAAAAGCATTGTTAAAGGCTCTAGCTGATAAGGAGATTGCTGGCGCAGGACTTGATGTATTTGAAACCGAACCGAATATTCCAAGTGAGTTGAAGACACTTGAAAATGTTGTGTCTTATCCACATCTTGGAAGCGCGACAATCGAGACAAGAATAGCAATGGGTGATACTGCAATTGATAATGCTCTTGCATTCTTTGAAGGAAAAGACTTGCCAAACAAAGTCGTCTGAGTACTTTTTAGATGACACTCAGAGATATTGCACACTCCTTGTTTGCAGAGGCGATAGCAACACAAAGTCCGTCATCTATAGTCTATGAATCTTCAAAAAAATACGATACATACTTTGACGATGCGACTAGAATTTTTCCTGTAGCAGTCGGCAAAGCATCTGTTGAAATGATGAGTGGACTACTCGATTACCTCAACGAAAATTATCCATCCAAGATATACAAAAAACCTATAGTTGTTAGTAATCCCCAAGAGATGATATCAACACATGACTTCACACATATTGTATCATCTCATCCTACTCCTGATGACAGTAGTTTATATGCATCTAGGGTCGTGCTCGATTATATAGATCAATCTTCCGAAAGTGATTTAGCTATCTTTCTTATTAGTGGCGGAGGATCTTCATTATTATCTCTACCAGCAGATGGAATTTCTCTAGACGATAAAATCAAATTAACACAATTACTGCTAGCATCAGGTTGCAATATAAATGACATTAATACGGTCAGAAAGCATGTTTCTAAGATAAAAGGAGGTAGATTAAACTCTGCTGCATTGCCCAGTAGATCTATTTCCTTACTTATTTCAGATGTTATTAATGATGATTTGAGCTCAATTGCTAGTGGTCCAACAGTTGCTGATGAAACAACATTTCATGATGCTATTAATGTTCTTAACAAATATAATATCTTTGAAAAATCTCCTGAATCTATTCAGAATCATCTCAAAAAAGGAGTGGATAACAGCGCTATGGAAACGCCTAAAGAATTTGATAATAACATCATTGAAATTATCAGTAGTAACATTGTCTTTCGCAAAACACTAGCTGATCTTGCCGAAGCAAAAAATTTTAATGTAGTAAGTCTTGAAGAAACTTTTGAGGGTCTAGCAATCGATGATGCAGAACGCTTATATGATAAAGTTACTAATATCAATAAACCTAATACAATTATTATTTCCGGTGGAGAAACTCTTGTAAACCTAAATGGCAATGGACTAGGGGGAAGGAATCAAGAGTTCGCATTGTCATTCCTAAGAAAATACGTTAAAGAAAACTCAAAACGAGAACTGTGCTTGTACTCAGTTGGGACTGATGGTATCGATGGCCCCACAGATGCAGCTGGTGCGATCGTTGATTCTGATACCATTAGAGAATATCAGTCAAGTGATTTAAATCTTGAATCCTTTTTGAGTAACAATGATTCATATAATTTTTTTAGAAAATTAAATTCACTTATTAAGACAGGCGCAACTGGGACTAATATTGCTGACATACAAATTACCGTTATTAAGTAGTAAGTTTTATAAACTTATCAAATAACTTGTATACTTTTTCAAAATCTTTTTGTGTATGAGAATCAGATATGAACCCAGCTTCATATGCAGACGGTGCAAAAAAGACACCATTATCAAGCATATAATTGAAGAAATCATTAAAGGTATGAAGATTAGACTTTTCTATATCTGTTATGTTTTTTGGAATTTTACTTGTGAAATACAGTCCAAACATTCCACCCTCTGAGTCAGCAGTGAAAGGAAATTTATGTTTGCTTGCTATGTTTATCATTCCATTAACAAATTCTCTTGTCTTATTGCTTAATCTTTTGAAAAATATCTTGTTTGATATGATTTTAAGCGTCTCCAGTCCACAATGCATCGCTAGAGGATTACCAGATAGTGTTCCAGCTTGATAAATCGGGCCCTCTGGTGCGAGTTCATTCATTATCTTCGCCTTACCACCGAACGCACCGACAGGCAACCCTCCACCAATCACTTTACCAAATGTTGTTAAATCAGGTCTTATTCCATAAATTGCCTGTGCACCACGAAAGTTTACTCTGAAACCAGTCATCACTTCATCAAAAATAAGCAACGATTTATGCTGACTACATAATTTTCTCGCAGTTTGCAGGAACTTCTTAGTAGATCTTACAAAGTTCATATTTCCTGCTATTGGCTCGACGATTACACATGCAATCTTATTTTTATTTTTTTTGAATATTTTCTCTAAAGCTAAATAATCATTATACGGTAGCGATATAGTATCCTTAGATGAACCTTTTGTTACACCGCTAGAGCTAGGCTTGCCAAAAGTTGCTGCTCCCGAACCAGCTTTTACTAGGAAAGCATCCCCATGTCCATGGTAACAACCATTAAATTTTATTATTATATCTTTACCAGTATACCCGCGCGCTAATCTAGCGGCACTCATTGTAGCTTCGGTGCCAGAATTAACCATTCTTATTTTTTCTATGGATGGAATGTTAGAGATTATAAATTCTGCTATTTCAGTCTCGGTAGTATTTGGCGCGCCGTATGTTAAACCATTTTTAGAAACTGTATTAAGTTTTTTGAGTATTCTTTTATCGCTGTGACCTAGTATCATTGCTCCCCATGAACCAATAAAGTCAACATAAGAGTTATTGTCTATATCAATGATTCTTGAACCTATGGATTTCTTCACAATAAATGGTGTCCCAGAGACAGCTGAAAATGATCGAACAGGCGAATTAACACCACCAGGTATCATTTTTTTTGTTTTATTGAATAGTTTGCGAGATTTAGCTCTTTGCATCTATTATTTCCTGAAATTTTTTTATTGTTTCTTTTATTCTGTCTTTATCCTGATTAAATATACCATTGCAAATAGCAACCATATCAGGACGATACTTCATCGCTGATTCAATATTACTCATATCTAACCCACCTATTATACACATTGGAAGATCATTATTATCGCAATATTTTTTTATTGTCTCTTGAGTTAACTCTTCTGCATTAGTCTTGGTAAGACTTTTAGCATAGGCACCAATTGAATAATATGAAATACCATTTTCTTTTAAATGTTTTAAGTTCATGAACTCAGAGCCGCAAGAGTATCCAATTAGTGTTTCTGAGCCAATGATATTTTTAATAGATTTGATAGACAAATCTTTCTTGCCAATATGTACGCCTGCACCTTCATATAAGCGTGCAATACAATAATCATTATTAATTACTAACTGTACATTATTGTTTACACAGTACTTGTATATTTCGTTCAATAAGTACCTTTTTTTACGGGATGAAGCGAAGGGCGATCTAAATTGAAAAATATTTATTCCACTTGTGATAGCAATAAAGCATTTCTCAAGATATTCATCATCAGACCTAATGTAATTTGGTGATATTGGATATATTCCTGAGAGTTTAATTTTATTCATATTATCTTTATATTGATTAATTATAACTAAGAAGTTAATCTTTACGAACTCATGAAGAAGTATCTATGTTTAATATGTGGTCTCATCTATGACGAAGAAAAAGGGTGGCCTGAGGATGATATTAGTCCAGGGACAAAGTGGGAAGATGTACCCGACACTTGGATGTGTCCTGATTGTGGTGCAACAAAATCTGACTTCGATATGATTCAAATTGCTTAGCGATCATGTGGCTAAGTGATACTGATAGGCAGATTGCAAAGATTGCACTACCATTAGTAATTTCAAATCTCTCTGTACCACTCGTAGGTTTAGTTGATAATGCAGTCTTAGGAAATCTAGCGAGTCCTATTTATCTCGCTTCTGTAGGTTTAGGGGCAATAATAATGAGTTATGTCCTGTTTAGCTTTGGTTTTATAAAATCAATAACAACAGGTTATACATCGCAATCAGACTATAAGAAAAATAGCGACGAGATGATTAGTAATCTATATCAGATATTATTCATATCTATATTCATCTCAATTATTTTAGTTTCATTAAAATCAAATATTATTAGCTTCGCATTATCACTCCTTGGAGGGAGCGAACAAATTAATATTAATGCTCAAATATATTTAGATAT
>CAJWRL010000022.1 GCA_913046125.1 uncultured Gammaproteobacteria bacterium | reverse complement strand
CATCGGGCCCGTAGCGCTCAAGGACATGCTTTGGTTCGTTACTCAAATCAGTAACATCTGGAACACTAGCTTGCATTTTGTAAGCCATTTCGTAGTGGGCAATTCGTTCTGTAATTTCATTATCGGGTGTTCCACTGAATTGATGCTCATGTAAACGGCGGAGGCCGTCAAGCATGAGTCGGCGATTGTCGGGGGAGATTCCAGGTGGATTATTTATGTAAAGCACAGGGTCACTTCCAGAACGAAAGCGTACCGCTTGGTGTCGTGATGGTAGAAAACCTGAACCCCAAAGATGGCTCTGTAGGGGCTGGCCGCCCTTTTTTTTGGTAATTAAAACAACAAAAGAAGGAAGTTCGTCTGTGATGCTACCAAGGCCGTAGTCAAGCCAGGCGCCGATACTAGGCCGGCCAGGTATTTGCGATCCACTTTGCATGAAACAAACACCAGGGCCATGATTAATACTGTCTGTGTACATTGCTTTGACAAAACACAGCTGATCAGAAACTGCTGATGTGTGCGGCAACAGTTCGCTAATTGTTGCTCCGCTTTCACCATGTTGTGAAAATTTGAAGGGTGAACCAACGAGTGGAATTGAACTTTGGTTTCCACTTTATTTACATTCTGTCCTCCGGCACCACTGGATCTTGCGGTAGTGATTTCAATATCAGCGGGATTAATTTCAATTTCAATAGAATCGTCTACTAATGGGTAGACGTATACCGATGCAAAAGAGGTATGACGTTTAGCATTACTATCAAAAGGAGAAATACGAACCAAACGATGTACTCCATTTTCACCTTTTAGCCAACCAAAAGCATAATCACCTTCAATCTCTAAGGTTACCGTTTTAATTCCGGCAACATCACCTTCTTGATGGTTGAGCTCTCGAACCTTAAAACCTTGCTTTTCTGCCCACATTAAGTACATGCGCATGAGCATACTTGCCCAATCACAACTTTCGGTACCACCGGCACCAGCTGTAATCTGTAGAACTGCAGATAGGTCGTCTCCTTCTTCAGAAAGCATATTTTTAAATTCTAAATCTTCCAGTAGATTTTTAAGCTTTTGGTAGCGATTGTTTAAATCGTCTTCAGAAGCTTCCCCTTCTTTGTAGAATTCAAAAATAACTTCTAAATCTTCGTAAAAAGTTAAGGCTTGTTCGTAGCTATCAACCCACTTTTTTTCGGCATTTAATTGTCTGACAATTACTTGTGCTTTTTGTGGATTGTCCCAAAAGCCCGGGGCTAAGGTTTTTTCTTCAAGATTGGTTATTTCGACACGCTTGGCATCAACGTCAAAGATATTGTTTTAGGGAGGTGACACGTTCTTTGAGTTCTTTTAAAGTATCTTGAGTAATCATAATTATTAGTTTTTATGTATTTGGGCAAAAATAGAAGTTCATCAGATTTCAAAAAAAGATTTGGGCATATATTTCTTCAGAATAATTTTTAGTCAGCTTGAGAAATTCCTTTTATTAAAAGTTTTGCAGATGCAGGATTAGAGGCCAACGGGACATTGTGCACATCACATATACGTAAGAGCATCAATACATCAGGTTCGTGAGGGTGTTTCTCTAAAGGATCTCTAAAAAAAATCACCATTTTACATTTTTCTTCGGCTACGCGACCTGCGATTTGGGCATCGCCACCAATTGGACCGGATAGATAAGGTTGTACTTTAAAGCCTGCACTTTTTACTTTATTACCCGTAGTCCCTGTCGCAATTAATTGAATATGATCTTGATGAAAAAAGTCTAATAGAATATGGTGTGAAACTTGATAGTGACTACCCTCGACCAATTGTAGATCTATCAACTACTAGACAAAGAGCATTAGATGCCTTTCAAAAACTCGCGAAATCGACTTAGTTTGGAGAAGGAGGGATTCGAACCCTCGATAGAGAATAACCCTATAACACCTTAGCAGGGTGCCGCTTTCAGCCACTCAGCCACTTCTCCCTGTATTATTTGGTTTACTTTGTAGCAGTTTCAGAAGTATCTACATTAATCTTTTCGTAAATCTCTTCTCTGTGAACTTTGACATCTTTGGGTGCATTGATACCTAGTCTTATTTGGCTACCTTTAACCCCTAAAACTACAATTTTGGTATCGTCACCTACCATCAAAGCTTCTCCTACACGCCTAGTTAGTATAAGCATGATTTCCCCCTCCATTTCCGGCCAGATTATTTCCTTTCTAGCTTAAATTCATTATGTAACGCCTTAACGGCGTTTTCTAGGTTTTTTTGATCAATTACCACAGAAATTTTGATTTCTGATGTTGAAATCATACGAATATTGATTTTTTTCCTAGCTAGGCAGGAGAACATCTGACCTGCTATTCCAGCATGAGACCTCATACCAACCCCTATCAAAGATACCTTTACAATATTTTTAGTCGCAGAAACATCTGAAAAATTCATTTTTTTCTTATTTTTTTCAATAACTTGTATTGCTTTATTAAAGTCTTTTCTGCTTACAGTAAAAGTAAAATCTGCTAATCCATCAGAGCCAACGTTTTGAACTATCATGTCCACTTCGATATCTGCGTCTCCGATAGGGCCCAAAATAGATGCGGCGATACCAGGAGAGTCTTTAACACCCCTAATCATTATCTCTGATTCATCTTTGGTAAATGCTATTCCTGTAATTAATGCATCTTCCACGCTTTTCTCCTCTTTTTTAATTAATGTACCAGATCCTGAATTATGAGCATGCATAACTCGAACTGGTACATTGTATTTACTCGCAAATTCAACTGATCGTAATTGTAACACTTTAGAGCCTAAACCAGACATTTCTAGCATCTCCTCATAAGTCATTTGATCGACTTTTTTAGCTTTTGAACAAACTCGTGGATCAGTTGTATATACACCATCTACATCTGTGAATATCTGACACTCAGCAGCTTTCAATGCTGCAGCAATTGCTACGGCAGATGTATCGGAACCACCTCTTCCAAGAGTAGTTATGGAACCGTTATTTATTCCTTGAAATCCTGCAACGATTACAATTTTGTTCTCTTTTAAGTCTTTTTTAATTTTTTTAGCATTTATATCTACAATGCGAGCAGATGAATGTGAATTATTTGTTCTTATACCTGCTTGCCACCCTGTATATGCAACAGAATCTCTACCCAAATCCTTGATGGACATTGATAATAGAGAAATGCTTACTTGCTCACCAGATGATACCAGTAGATCATAGTCCCTCATATCTGGATTTTTTGTGCATCTATTTGCTAGCGAAACAAGCTGATCAGTAGTTTTACCCATTGCTGATAGAACAACCACAACATTGTTACGAGTTGCATCCTCCACAACCTTTTTTGCAATGTTTTTTATTTTAGTTACGCTCGAGACAGAAGTGCCGCCATATTTTTTTACTATTACTTTCATTTTATTATTTCTGTTATAAACGTCTTAATTTTATCAACATTTGTGTCGTTTAAGACAACTGTTGCGAAAGTATCGTTCCCTCCGCCTTTACCGTTAAATTTTGTATTTAACTCTTTGGATAAATTTTTCGCATTATAACTAGAAATAATATTTTTAGATACACAAATATAACAAGTTATATTTTTTTTAGATTTACTTAATAGAAAACTTAGGCTTTTATCATGATTAGATTTAATAATGTCAGTAAGTAATCTAGATTCATTAGAATCTAAATTATCAACACACTCAATGAAACAAATAACATTATTTTTTAAATCCATACCCGAATAACCTTTATAAAGGTTTGTCAAAAAATCTTTGGAATACAGAATATTTTTTTTCTTGAGAGCCTTGACCTCATTCTGCAAACCAGTAATTTTATCAATTACATTATCATCTGTAGATTTAAGTTCCTCGCATATGAATTCAAGCGTCTTAAGCTTATTATTTATAAATCTAAATGCATTTTTTCCCGTTACACACTCAAGCCTTCTTATGCCATTTGCAACACTAGATTGACTGATAATCTTAATTGCTCCAATTTCGGATGTATTTTCCACATGAGTACCTCCGCATAATTCGATAGACTCTTTTCCAATATTTACTACTCGAACATTGTCTGCGTACTTTTCCTCAAAAAAAGCTAGGGCGCCAGATTCAATTGCTTTATCAAAGGGTAGTATATTTTTTTGCGTATTAGTTGATGCATGTATTTCATCTTGAATTGAGTTTTCTATAAGCATTAGTTCTTTTTCAGTAACAGGTTTTGTATGCGTAAAATCAAATCTAAAGCCATCTTCTGTGACTGAAGATCCCCTCTGCTGAACATGTTCACCCAAAGTAAACCGTAAGTAATGATGAAGTAGATGTGTTGATGAGTGATTTGATGCTACACATTTTCTATGATTCTCGTCGTAGGCTGATAATACATTATCACCAACATTTAAAGCGCCAGATACTAGTTTACATCGGTGATATATAGTGTTATTCATTTTTTGTACATCGAAGACATCCAATTTACACTTGTCAGAATATATTGAACCAACATCACTAGTCTGTCCACCGCCCTCAGGATATAAACAAGTTTCTTTAAGGACAACAAGATAATTTATATTAGTATCTGATATATTTTTGACTTTTTTATCATTCTGATAAATATCTACTACTGATGTTTCGATATTGTTTTTATCGTAGCCAATAAATTCTGTAGAATGAGTCATATCAAGGTTTGATGAAACTTTATCAGCAAATGCTTTTTTATTTCTAGCACTCTCTTTTTGATTCATCATAAGTTTTTCATAACCATCTTTATCTATTGTTATGTTCTTTTCTGCCGCTATCTCTTGAGTAATCTCAAAGGGGAAACCATAAGTGTCATACAACATGAATATTGTTTCAGCATCTAGGCTAGATTTATTCTTTAAAAAATCATCAATCAGATCTATGCCCTTACCCAATGTTTTTAAATATTTTTGCTCTTCAGATTTAATTGTATCAACGATTTTGGCTAAGTATTTTTTGAGTTCTGGAAAATCCTTACTTGAAGTACAGATTACTTCGGCACATTTGTATAAGAATGGATCTTTTATATTATTTTTATACACAAAACGTGAAGAACGTCTTAGTATTCGACGAAGAACATAGCCTCTACCCTCGCGATCAGGAATTACATTGTCGCTAATTAGATGACAACAAGCCCTTATATGATCAAGTAATATTTTTTTTACGTATAAATTATCATTAGTTAATGAGATTTTAGAATCAATATATTGGCTGAGATTTTGAAATAATGTGGAATCATAATTATCAGTAAATCCCTCCACAATTGCCTGAACCCTCTCCAAGCCCATTCCTGTATCTACACATTTTTGTGGTAGCTCCTCCAATTCTCCAGTGGATATTTTATTGTATTGTGTAAAAACTAAATTCCATATTTCTATGTATCTGTCTTTGGGGTCGCCTACAGTTGGCAGTACTCCATCAAATCCATCTCCTTGATCATAATATATTTCAGTGCATGGTCCACATGGGCCAGTTTCACCCATCTGCCAGAAGTTATCCTCATCACCTAAAACTAAAATTCTATCAGGGTCAATCTTAATTTTATCAGCCCATATTTGTTTGGATTCAGAATCGGAATTATGAACAGATATGTATAATCTTTTTTCATCTAGCTTTAATACATTTGTAAGAAAATCCCATGCAAATGATATAGCCTCATCCTTGAAGTATCCACCGAAACTAAAGTTTCCTAACATTTCAAAGAAAGAGTGATGTCGAGAGGTAAATCCAATATTGTCTAAATCGTTGTGTTTACCACCGGCTCTCATACACTTTTGGCATGTTACAATTGCTTTATCTTTGGGCTTTATGTTGCCGAGAAATATGTCTTTAAACTGGACCATGCCAGAGTTAACGAACAACAATGATTTATCATTGTTTGGTATTAATGGACTAGAGGGGTAATGTGTATGTCCTTTGCTCTTGAAGTAATCTATATAAAGTTTTTTAACATTCATTTTTGCACTCATCCAAAGCATATTTTATCATTTTATGTTCGAAGCCACGACCTATTAAAAAGGAATAAATTTTATCTCTATCCTCAAGTGTTATTGATGAACCCTTTAACTTTTTTCTCAGTGCAGCAAATGCGCTGTCTAACCATTGATCATGAGAGATCTTCGAGAGATTTTCACTAATAAGAGCCTCTGTTATACCTCTACAATTTAGCTCAGAGGATATCAAATTTGGCCCTTTATTTTTCTTTAAACGTGATCTAATGAATTCTTCGGTAAATCTTGAGTCAGATTGAATATTTTTAGCAGCAAACTCATTTATCGACAAAAGAATTTCTTCTGTGTCAAAACCTTTTTCAATAAGTTTGTTTTTAAGTTCAAGTTTCGAGTGTTCTCGAATGCTTAAGTATTTTGTTATCAGTTTTGTTATATCGCTATTCAGACTCTTCGACATTATCCTCAGCATGATCCATAGATGTCTTATTGCCTTGAGTGATTGCTATAATTTTATTTTCAATCTCTTGAGCGATATCTGAATTCTCTTTGAGAAATATTCTTGAATTTTCTTTACCTTGACCAATTCTCTCACTGCCAAAGCTATACCATGCGCCAGCTTTATCAATGATGTTATATTTCACTCCCAAATCTATCAACTCAGATTCCTTAGAAACTCCTTCACCATAATAAATATCAAACTCAGCAATCTTAAATGGCGGTGCTACCTTATTTTTGACAACTTTCACTCGTGTTTCATTACCGATTATTTCATCGCCCTGTTTAATAGCTCCAATACGTCTTATATCCATTCTTACTGATGAATAAAACTTAAGTGCATTACCACCGGTTGTTGTTTCGGGGCTGCCAAACATAACACCAATCTTCATTCTAATTTGATTTATGAATATCAGTAAGGTGTTTGATTTTTTGATGTTTGCTGTAAGTTTTCTCAAAGCTTGAGACATAAGCCTCGCTTGTAAACCCATATGAGAATCCCCCATATCACCATCAATTTCTGCTTTAGGAGTAAGTGCAGCGACTGAATCTATAACTAACGCGGAAATGGCACCAGACCTAACTAAAGTATCTGCTATTTCTAGTGCCTGCTCACCTGAATCAGGCTGTGATAGGAGCAGCTCATCGATATTCACTCCTAAATTTTCTGCATACTTTGGATCCAGTGCATGCTCAGCATCTATGAAAGCAGCAGTGCCACCTTGTTTTTGCGCTTGAGCAATTACTTGTAATGCCATTGTGGTTTTACCAGATGACTCTGGTCCATATATTTCAATTACTCTTCCTTTTGGTAGACCACCTATTCCTAAAGCACCATCGAGTGTAAGAGAACCTGTTGAAATAGACTCAATATCCGGATATGCAGAACCGGACCCTAATTTCATCAAGGCACCCTTGCCATGATCTTTTTCTATTTGACTTATTGCTGAATCTAGTGCTTTTTGTGTGTTTTCTTCCATAATTCTCCTCAGGTATAGGTTGTAAGCTCTATGATACCAAGTAATGATTATTAATGAAATCGTATAAGCAATCTAATGCATGATTTACAGTTTTCTTACGATTTGTATCTCGCTCATCATGAAGATAAAAATGAGACGATACATAAGATTTTTCTGACTTTATTGTAATAAAAACTTGGGGTTTTTTTGAACCAGTCGAGCTATCCAGTTCCATCACTCCTGTTGTAGAGATAGCAATCTCAGACTTAATGGAATTAAAAATGCCCTCTGCCATCAATAGAGATACCTCCTTTGAGACAGCTCCATATTTCTCAAGAGTGTCAATAGGAACATTTAGAAGTTCATTTTTAACACTATTAGAGTAGGCTATAACAGATCCAACATAAAATTTTGATGATCCAGATATATCAGTGAAAAGCTTTGACAAATAGCCACCTGTGCAAGACTCGGCAGTCGAGATCATTATATTTTTAGATAAGCATAATTCTTGTATTTTTTTTAGTTTTCCTGATGATTTATTCATATATAATCATAATACTCTAGCATTTTAATATTAAGGGGATTATTTTGAAAAAAATTAAAAGAGTTTTAGTTTATGGCTCGTCGTCTTTTCTTAAAAAAAATGAGACAAAGTCTATTATCAAATACTTGTCTAGAAAATGCTCGCTAGTTGATATTTACGCCTTGGGTGAAGATCTCAGTAAACCACATAGCAAGAAATATGATCTAATTCTGTCTATTGGAGGAGATGGTATTTTCTTATCCGCCTCTAAGTACGCATATTCAAACTCGACACCGATTGTAGGGTTAAACTTTGGGCGTATTGGATTTCTGGCAGATCTAGATAAAAAAAATCTTCAATTAAAAATCAAAGATATCTTAGAGGGGAACTATATCATTGATAAAAGAACTCTTCTTTCAGGATCTACAATATCAAATGATAAAAAATATAATTCAATAGCACTCAATGATATTGTAATAAATAATAAAGGAACTCTTAAAATGATTGAGATGAATATTTATGTAAATGAGAATCTCATCACAAAACAAAGATCAGATGGCGTTATCATTGCAACACCAACTGGATCAACTGCTTATGCAATGTCGAATGGTTGTCCAATTGTAAGTCCTAATTCGAATGTAACATGTATAGTGCCTATTGCACCCCACTCGTACGGACAAAGATCTGTGATTGTTAACAATACTGATGATATATTAATCGAAATTAATAAGAAGTCTAAACTGAATTCTCAAGTAACCTTTGATGGAGCGAACAATCTAACAATTGAAAATCCGGACAAAATTGTTATAAAAAGAGCTAGACGGCAGCTAATGATAGTGCATCCTTGTGATTATGATTATTTTAATGCTCTAGCAAAGAAATTAAAATATGAGATAAAATCTTAACTATCTTTTTTTAATTTACCTTTACAGTCGTCTTTATTGCAATCACCAAATAGAGTCATCACGTGTGATTCAAGAGTAAAATTATACTTTTTTGATATATGCTCTTGAAGTTTTTCTAGATCATCATTTACGAATTCGATGATCTCGCCACATCTTGTACAAATGAGATGATCGTGATGTGATTTCTTAATTTCATAGGCTGACTGATTATCATTAAAATTATTTTTTTGAATTAACTCTGCCATTTCCAGCTGAGTCAAAACACGATAAATAGTAGCTAAACCAATATTCTCTCCCTGATCATCAAGTAAATCCTTCAATCTATCTGCTGTATAATGCTCATCAGGAAAAGACTGAAATATCTCAAGAATTTTACATCGAGAATGAGTAACTTTAAGCCCAGCTTGCTTTAACTTATCAATGTTTTTTTCATTGCTAGGATTGTTCATAGGATGCTCTCTTTTTTCTATTAATCTTAGGATCTGCTATGATTTTTTCGTATATTTCTATTCTGTCTTTATCCTTTATGATGTATGTATCTGCAACAAGTTTACCATACACCCCAACAGGTGTCTCTACTTCGTATCCTAGTATATCGCTTATAAATACACGTATACTAGTTCCAGATTTAATATTCATAGATTTTACCTCGTCAGAGTGACTTGATATGTAATAAAATACCTCAATTGTCATATTTAGATTTGAACGCTTCTTGTACAAATGATTCAAGAATTGAATTCATAATTGATGAAAAAATAGGTTCAATAGATAGTTCTATAATTGGACTCTTAAACTTATAATCTATGTCGAGTGATACTTTTGTATTGAATTTATTGATTGATGAAAACGCCCATTTTCCAGTTAAACTCTCAAATGGACCATCAATAAGCTCGAGTGATATTGACTCATTTTTTTTTATAGTATTTTTTGTTGAAAAGTTCCAGTTTATAAAGCTTTTAGAAATAAATATTTTACCGATTATAATATCAGCAGATTCTTCTTTGACTTCAGACTTAGTACACCATGGGAGATAGTTGGGGTAGCTTTCGATGTCATTAATTAAATTAAAGATTGTTTCAATGTCGATATTTATGTCTTCTTCTTTGTGAATGTTCTTCATAATTATATAATTCCATTTACGAAAATTATTATTAGTAGAATTGGAGAAAATATTTTAAGCAGAATGAACCAAATATTTGCTAAAATAGTGTTTGAATTTAGTTCTGAGATGACTATAGCTCTCTTCATGATGAAACCCGCAAATAATGCCATCAGTAAACCTCCTAAGGGAAGCATGATCTTTGATGTTAAATAATCTATGTTATCAAATATTGTCATCCCAAAAACTTTAAAACTTGATAATTCATTAAAAGAAAGTACAGTGAGAATTCCAAGTGTCCATGTAAATACTCCAAGAATATTAGTTGCATAGACTCTTGATAATGAAAATTTCTCAACGACGAATGTTATAGCGGGCTCAATCAACGATATGGATGATGTTATGGCAGCGAAAAATAATAGTATAAAAAATAAAGTTGCAATTAAGGTTCCAAAATCCATTGCCCCAAATGCTATAGGTAATGTTTGAAAAATTAATCCTGGACCAGCTGAATTTGGGTCTAGATCGTATGTAAACACTATAGGAAAAATAATAATACCAGCTAATATTGCAACTAATGTGTCGGAGAATGCAACTGCTGAACTAACTTGAAATATAGATGTATCCTCAGGAAGGTAAGATCCATACACCATTAATGAACCCATTCCTATACTTAATGAAAAAAATGCCATACTCATAGCAGATAGAATCACTGTATTATTAATCTTATCAAAATCAGCAACAAATAAATAAGACATTGCATCTGAAAAACCTGACAATGTTGAGGCATGCGCTGCTAGGCCAATTAATAAGATAAACAGGCCTGGTATCAAAAATTTTATTGCTTTCTCTATTCCGCTCTTAATACCTTTAGAGACGATGTAGCAAGTTAGGATCATAAATAGTGTATGCCAAAGAATTAGTTTTTCAGGATCAGAAATAAATGCTTCAAATTTTGCTGTTGAACCTGTTGCCGTTATTAATACAAAGGAACCTGTGATTGATTTAATTATGTAGGATAATGTCCAACCTGCTATCACGCTGTAGAAAGATAATATAAGTACGCCTGCTGCTATGCCCATCCATCCGACTAATTCCCAATTTGAAAACAAATCATTATTTTCAAACTGTTTTTTTACTTTGACTGTACGATTTAAAGACAAGTCAGTCTCGTCTCGTGTATAATAACTCGCTTCTGTCGATAGTGTTCTCAAGGTATTTACGGGATTTTGTTTTCCTCTTTTACCTATCAATATCTCTGCACACATGATTGGTAACGCTAAGAATATTACACTGAGGATGTAAATTAATACGAAAGCACCTCCTCCACTCTCAGCTGTCATCCAAGGAAACTTCCATATATTACCTAGACCTACTGCAGATCCAGTAGCGGCAAAGATGAATAACAATTTGGAGGACCATTGACCGTGAATTGATTTTCTATTATTTGAAATGACCTAGCTCCTATCTATTATGATACCATTATACCGAATGTAAAAATATTATGAATGTCTTATGTAATAACAAAAAATCCTCCTTCAAATATAGTTTTATCAAAAAAATTGAGGCAGGCTTGGTATTATCAGGCTGGGAAGTAAAGAGCCTGAAAGATGGAAATGGGCAAATATCCGAAAGTTATATTTCAATCACAAAAGATGAGATATTCCTGTGTAATGCACACATAAAAATAGTGAATATGAAAAATACTTCAAGTAATCAAAACCCAACTTGCAAAAGAAAGTTATTACTTAATAGAAAGGAAATTAACATGTTAAAAGGACAAGTAAGTCAGAAAGGATTGACTATAGTGCCTATAAGGCTCTATTCGAAAAAGGGTATCATTAAAATAGAGATTGCTCTTGCTAAAGGCAAGAAACTTTATGATAAGAGACAAGATGAAAAGAATAAGGATTGGAAGAGACAAAAGGATAGACTGAGCAAGATAAGTTAGTTCTCATTGAAATAGTTTAAATTTAATTCTTTATCTTCATCTGATGGTTCTATAATTTTAAAATTATCATTGATTACTTTTTTAGTAGAGCTATTAAAATTATGATCCGATATTAAGTCAGAAAAATGATTTTGACCTACAGTCATTTTAAGATATACAAAAGCAAGTAATTTTGCGTCTAGTAATGCGCCATGTAAAGTCCTATCGGAATTATCTATAGAGTATCTCTCACATAAAGCATCTAATGTATTTTTTTTACCTGGACTTATTTTTCTAGCTAACTTAAGGCTATCAATAATTTCGTTCTCTAAAAAATCATCACTTACAGAAGTTGTAGAGTGCTCTTTTTTTAAAAACCCAATATCAAATGGAGCATTATGAATTATGATGGGTGAATTGCTAATGTATTCTCTAAGTTCTATATATATTTCCTCAAATACTGGCTTATCTTTGAGGAAGCTGTTTGTAAGTCCGTGTATCTTTGATGCCTCAACGTCTATCTCTCTATTTGGATTTATATATTTATGGAAAGTATTGTTTGTAATATTCCTATTTAATATTTCAATACATCCTATTTCTATGATTTTATGTCCATCATCCGGATCCAGACCGGTTGTTTCAGTATCTAAGACAATATATCTCATTTATGTATAGCTCCAGTTGCTAGTTCATCAGCCATATTGTTATAGAACGTGTCATCTGAATTATCTGACTGATGTGCTTTGACCCATTTCCATTCTATATCAAGTTCATGATTTAATTGATCTATTTTTATCCACAGATCCTTATTAGATACTGGTTTCTTCGAGCTGGTAATCCAATTATTCTTTTTCCAATTTACTATCCACTCAGTAATACCCTTTTGAAGATAAGTAGAGTCTGTGTATAAATACAAACTTTCGTCTTTTCTAGCGCTCTCGAGGGCTTTTATCGCGGCCGTGAGCTCCATTCTATTATTAGTTGTTTGACTCTCGCTGCCGTTGCTGGAGTATAATTTACCATTTTCTACAACTACGTAGCCCCAACCACCGGGGCCAGGATTTCCACTACATGCGCCATCAGTGTATATTTTGATCATAAATTATTCTTAACGAGAGAAGTTACTTTATAGTCTTTATTGAATAAAACTTTTTGGGGCGTTAGTGGGATTACATTTTTTTTATATGTAAAAATAAACATTCCTCCAAACTGGTTTCTTATAATTTTATGAAGAAATGACATATTTGACAAAAATGATGATACATTTTTTCCTAAGTATGGGAATAATCCAAAAGTTTTTTGATAGCTCATCTTGTATTCGAGTATCTTAAACCACTCTTTTATGATGTACGGTGACATGAAATTGATATTCCAAGGAGCCTTTGAAGAAAATATTTTAAAAACTGTCCAAATACTGAATTTGTTAAAACCGATGA
>CAJWRL010000021.1 GCA_913046125.1 uncultured Gammaproteobacteria bacterium | reverse complement strand
CAAACAGCATACCTAAAGGCCTATTATCCTACAGAGTTTTTTTCTGCAGCATTATCCTCAGATATGGATAATACAAATAAAATAATAAACTTATTGACGGCATGTAATGAATTAAATATTAAGATTAATTCTCCGAACATAAATTCTTCAACATATAATTTTCAACCAAGTAATAACGAATCCATTAATTATGGCCTATGTGCAATCAAAGGAGTTGGTGAAAATGCAGCAAAACATATAACTGATGTTAGATTAAAGGACGGCTTGTTTATTAACATCAAAGATTTTTGTTCGAGAGTAAATCTAAACACTGTTAACTCAGGCACAATTGAATCTCTTATTTCTTCAGGATGTTTTGATAGTATTAGTGAAGAATCTAGGACTGATAACATTGAAAATTTGGATAAACTCATGTCCCAAGGATTGAAAACTCAGCTAGATTTAGCATCAGGACAGAGTGAGTTATTTACTAGTGAAATAGGTGCAACGAGTACAATCAAAGAAAAAAAACTATCTATTGCTCCACCATCGAACGATGAGCTCATCAAAGAGAGAAAAGTTTTAGGCTATTACTTGTCAAGCCATCCAATTAATAAGTATAAAGAAGAATTAAATGAAATGAAGCTGAAAGATATTTTACAAGTTAATAATAATATTATTAATAATACCTTAACAAAAATAACTACAACAGTATCTGGGGTAATATTAGATTCACGATCACAAAAGATCGGTAAAAATAAGTATATAAACATATTCAAAGTTGATGATGGCAGTCAATGTATAAATATTTCTTTTTTTGAGGATAAATACCTAAAATATAAAAATATTATTAAAGAGGATACAATATTATTTTTTAATGGTGAGGTTTTTATTGATGATTATAATTCACAATTATCAATGCGTGCCGAGAGTGTTTTTACATTGGACGTTGCTAGAGAAAAGTACTCTAAATATCTGAGAATAGTTCTATCATCAGATCATGTATCAAAAGAGAAGATTTATGGGATAAAAGAAATTATTTCGAAAAATAATTCCGGAAAAACAAAAGTCATTCTCTCATATAAAAATCGAGATGTAATCGTTCCAGTGAGTTCCAAAGAAGATATATATGTGAATATAAATGATAAACTGTTATCTGAAATTAGATCAATTGCTGGGTATGAAAATGTCGAAATTAAATACCAATAGTATTTTTATTTATATTTAATATAATACAACAATGTCAGATTATAATCCTAACTATTTGGACTTTGAAAAACCCTTATTAGAAATTGATAATAAAATTAAAGCTATCAAGACTAGTGCTAGCGCATCTCAGAAAGATATAAATAAAATAGAGTCACTTAATAGAGAACTTGAAAAAAACATATCAAAAATATTCTCTTCTTTATCAGACTGGCAAATATCTCAAATTGCTAGACATCCTTTGCGCCCTTATACGTTGGACTATGTATCAAATATGTTTACCGATTTCATAGAAATACATGGCGATAGAATGTTTGGTGATGATAAAGCTATAATATGCGGTTTAGCAAATATAGAGAGTGAATCTGTAATGTTAATAGGACATCAAAAAGGAAGGGATTCAAAAGATAAAGTATTCCGTAATTTTGGAATGCCAAAACCTGAAGGGTATAGAAAAGCACTCCGAGCTATGAAATTGGCTGAAAAATTTAACATACCTATACTTACATTCATTGATACTCCCGGAGCATATCCAGGAATTGATGCAGAATCTAGAAATCAGAGTATAGCAATAGCAGATAACTTGTATCAAATGTCTAAAATTAAATGTCCAATCATATCTGTTGTTATAGGAGAGGGAGGCTCAGGAGGCGCTCTAGCTATTGGTGTTGCAGACAGACTCGCCATGTTACAATTCAGTATATACTCTGTAATCAGCCCAGAGGGTTGTGCGTCTATATTATGGAAAGATGCAGCTAAAGCTAATATTGCAGCTGAGGCCTTATCCATCACATCAGAGAAACTTTTGAGCCATAAGCTTATTGATAGGATAATACCAGAGCCATTAGGTGCTGCTCATAGAGACTATAATGCTATGTATTCCTCGCTAAAGTCTAATATACTTGAAATGATAAATGAGGTTAAAGCAGTTCCACTACCAGAATTATTAGACTCAAGAGCATCAAAAATTTCATCCTATGGACAATTTGAATCTAATTAAAGTCAAAAAAAAAGTATATCAATCCCTTAAAAAAACAGGCTGTAATAATTTTTTATTAGCTATAAGTGGTGGATCTGACTCTCTTTTTCTATTGAAAATGGTCCATGAATTATCGAGTGAGTATAATTACTATATTCGAGCAATTCATGTTAATCATAATTTTTCACCTAATTCTGGAGATATGGAAAATTATTGTGTTAATGCATGTAAAGAATACGATGTGGAGCTAGTTATCAAAAACTTAAATTGTAATACAAAGAGTAATATTGAAGATCACTTGAGGAATCAAAGATACAGAGAGATATTTACTGCTATGAATGATAACGAGGCTTTAATTTTAGGTCATCATTTTGATGATCAAATTGAGACATTCTTCTATCGTCTATTTCGAGGTTCATCTCCAAATGGTCTCTCATGCATGAAGGAGATATCTGAAAGAGAAAGTAGAAAAATCTGCAGACCACTCTTATCATTTTCTAAAAAAACTATAGAAAAGTATGTAAAGGAAAAGAAAATTGAATTTATCCACGATTTAACGAATAATGATACCAGCTTTGATAGAAATTATATTCGCAAAAACATAATACCTAATGTTAAGGCGCGATGGTCAGGATTTAGTAAAGTAATGAAGCATAATATTATGTTACAGAACTCTTATAAAAACATTGCTAATGATTATTGTAAAGTAATCTTCGATCATGTTGTTTCAAACAAACAAGTCGATATTAATCTATTGAAAAGCTATCCTAAATATCTACACGGCATATTCCTTCGATATTTTATGAGCCAAACTATTAATTATGAACTAAGTAAAAATGAATTATCAAGTATCTTAAAACTGTTTTATAGTGATAATAATGACTATCCTAAACTCATACTTAAAAATAATTTATCGATTATTAGATACAATAATTTTTTTTATATTATTGAGGATAAAATAAAAAATAATCTTAGTGAGCAGTTATGGGATTTGAATGAAGATATTTCCTTTGGGGACTTCAGATTGACTATTAATGAGTTAAAAGATAAAGGAATCTATGACTGTTTGTGCAAAAAAGCACCAATTATATTGAGAAATGTAAAAGGGAAAGAGCGTATGATGCTCAATAAACATAATCATCAAAAACTAAAGAAAATCTTTCAGGCTAAGAATATCCCTCTCTGGGAAAGACAGAGGTTTATCCTGCTTTTCTCCCAAAATGAATTGCTAGTTGCATGTGGGGCCGAGCATACTTTCATTTCAACTGTCTTGAGATAAATATATATCTTTTTGTTTTAATAGATTATAATTTAAAAATCTGAATGGCTAGATATATATTTATTACAGGTGGTGTTGTATCATCCCTTGGAAAAGGTATTGCAGCCGCCTCCCTTGCTTCTTTATTCAAACTGAGAGGATATAAGGTCTCACTCCAAAAGCTTGATCCATATATAAACCTTGACCCAGGTACGATGAGCCCCTTTCAACATGGAGAGGTATTTGTTACTGAAGATGGGGCTGAGACTGATCTAGACTTAGGTCATTATGAGAGATTTGTGGGAATTACCATGAGCCAAAATTCTAATGTGACTGCAGGTAGGGTATATTCAAATGTAATAAAAAAGGAGCGTGAGGGTAAATATCTTGGCAGTACAGTTCAAGTAATCCCGCATGTGACAGATGAAATTAAAGCTCTCATAAAAAGAGGATCCAAAGGTGCAGATATCTCTTTTGTTGAGGTTGGGGGCACTGTTGGTGATATAGAGTCTCTTCCATTTCTAGAGTCTATCAGGCAGTTGAATATGGAAATGCAAGATAGTCACACTTTATTTATTCACTTAACTCTTTTGCCTCTTGTGGAGGTAACAAATGAGATTAAAACTAAACCAACGCAGCACTCTGTAAAAGAGTTAAGATCTATAGGAATACAACCCGATGTTTTATTATGTAGAGCTAAAAATAAAATTGATAATCATATCAAAAATAAAATATCTCTATTTACGAATGTTCATAAAGATGCAGTCTTCTCTGCTCAAGATGCATCCACAATATATCAAATACCGATCGAGTACAAAAATCAAAAAATTGATGACTATATCTTAAAAAAACTAAGACTTCCACATAAGAAATCTGTGATTAAACCATGGGTCACATTTACAAATAAACTAAAAAAATGTAAGAGAAAAGTAAGAATTGGGATGGTTGGTAAATATGTTGAATTAGCTGATTCCTATAAATCCCTTAATGAATCTCTTCTTCATGCGTCTGTTCATAATGATACTTCCCTTGAAATTGAATTTATTGATTCAGAAGATATTAAAAAAACTAACATGAAAATGCTAAATAATCTTCAAGGAATAGTAGTCCCAGGTGGATTTGGTAATAGAGGTGTAAATGGTAAAATACTCACCGCTTATCATGCACGTATAAATAATATTCCATATTTAGGAATTTGTTTAGGAATGCAAATATCGGTAATAGAATTTGCCAGAAATGTTTTAGGACTCAAAAAGGCTAATAGCACAGAGTTTGATCTTAATACCCCTCACCCTGTTATTTCTCTTGTTTCTGAGTGGGAAGATTATAAGAAAGGCAAGCTTAAAGGTAATATCGAACAACTTGGTGGCACTATGAGACTGGGTGCACAAAAATGTAAGCTCGTAAAATCATCATTAGCACATACACTCTATAAAAAGAATGTCATTACCGAAAGGCATAGGCACAGGTATGAGGTTAATAATAGCTATATCAATAAATTCAATAATACAGATTTGTTGTTTTCTGGGTATTCAGGAAACAAAGACTTGATGGAGATTCTAGAGCTAAAAAATCATCCTTGGTATTTGGCTAGTCAATTTCATCCGGAATTTACGTCATCACCTATGAAAGGACATCCGCTCTTCAATAGCTTTATTAAAACTGCATATGACACAAAATAAATATAAACTTGTTTCAACAGAATATTTTACATTCATTTCTGGTCCTTGTGCTATTGAATCCGAAAAAATGGCTATGATGACCGCTGAGTTCTTAAAAAATATCTCTGAAAAGTTAAATATAAATTTTATCTATAAATCATCTTTTGATAAAGCTAATAGATCTTCTGTTGAATCGAAAAGAGGTGTTGGTATTACTAAAGGACTAGAGATATTAAATAAGGTTAGGAATGAATTTAATATACCTGTCTTAACTGATGTACATGAATATACTCCATTTGATGAGGTAGCTGATGTGGTTGATGTCCTTCAAACCCCAGCCTTTCTATGTCGACAAACCGATTTTATAGTTAAGGTAGCAAGTACAAAAAAACCGATAAATATAAAAAAAGGTCAATTCATGTCGCCAGAAGAAATGAAATTCGTTGTTAAAAAAGCACAATCAACTGGTAATAAAAGTATATATTTATGTGAAAGAGGATATATGTTTGGGTATAATAACCTTGTTTCTGACATGAGATCACTTGTAGTCTTGAAGGAGAACGATTGTCCTGTAGTTTATGATGCATCTCATTCGGTTCAGAGGCCGGGCGCGAATAATGGTGCTTCTAGCGGCGATAGCAGGTATATTTCTCCACTAGCAAAGGCTGCTACAGCAGTTGGTATAGATGCATTATTTATAGAATCACACCCAGATCCATCAAGTGCAATTAGCGATAGTGATAATTGCCTAAATATCAATGATATAGAGGGTTTACTAAAAGAAGTTATAAAAATTCATAACGCCGTAAAGAACTAATGTCAGGGAAGTTTAATGAATAAAATTAAGAAAATTATAGGACGTCAGATTATTGATTCTAGGGGAAATCCTACATGTGAAGCAGATGTAATACTTGAGAACGGCATAGTAGGGCGAGGTGCAGTCCCATCAGGAGCATCCACTGGAAAACTGGAGGCTTTGGAGCTAAGGGATAACAATGCCGATAATTATGATGGGAAATCAGTATTAAATGCCATATCGAACATAAATCTTGAAATTTCATCCAAAATTAATCCTAATCACCAGTTTACGCAAGAATCATTCGACTATTTTTTAATTGATTTAGATGGTACGCCAAATAAGGAGAGATTAGGTGCTAATGCAATACTTGCAGCAAGCATCGCATTTGCAAAAGCGACTGCATTGAATAGAAATATTCCATTATATCAGTCACTTACAGATGAATCCTCATATATGCTTCCAATACCTATGATGAATATTATAAATGGAGGCTGTCATGCTAATAATCGCCTAGACTTTCAAGAGTTCATGATATTGCCCATTGGCTTTGATCTAGTTAGCTCTTCTATAAAAGCAGGAGCTGAAATATTCCATTCATTGAGGAAATCACTTGATAAGCTCAAAATGTCGACTGCTGTGGGTGACGAGGGTGGTTTTGCACCAGATTTAGATGGTAATAGAGAGGCATTAGAATTAATTTTAGAATCAATAAGTAAAGCTGGATACAAACCTGGCGAGGATATCTTTCTTGCTCTAGATGTTGCAAGCAGTGAATTTTATCATAATGGTCATTATGAGCTTGCCTCTGAGAATCTCAGTCTTACATCAAGTGAGTTTATTAAATATCTAACTAATCTTAGAGCTGATTATCCAATTATATCTATAGAGGATGGTATTGCTGAAGATGATTGGGATGGCTGGTTTGATTTAACTAAAGAGCTAGGCATGAATACTCAATTAGTTGGAGATGATTTATTTGTCACAAATCCAGATATTTTTAAAAAGGGTATAGAAAAGAAAATTGCTAATTCAATTTTAATTAAGTTAAATCAGATCGGGACAATTACAGAAACATTAGATGCAATAAATTTAGCAAAAGAAAATGACTATAACTTCATAATTTCACATAGATCTGGTGAAACAGAAGATGTCACAATTGCTGACTTAGCGGTTGCTACATCATCAGGCCTAATAAAAACTGGATCAATGTCAAGATCTGATAGGGTAGCAAAATACAATCAATTGATAAGAATTGAAGAGGAACTAGCGACACTTGTGCCAAATAACAAATTATCAAAATACATTAACTAATGAAAAAAATACTTTTTATTTCAGGTTTATTTGTATTAATTAATTTGAACTATTCTCTTTTTTTTAAAAATAATAACATCTTTGACTTTTTATTTTTAAATTCAGAAAATAATCTTCTGATCAATAAGATTGAAACTCTCGAAAAGAAAAATAATGATCTATCCATAAAGATTAAAGAACTCTCATCCTCGTCTCATGCTTTAGAAAACTTTGCCAGATATAATCTTGGCTTAGTTAAAAATGATGAAACATTCGTTCATGTAATAAAAAAATGATAAAAGATATTTCTGTTGTTTTACTTGGTGCAGGAAAAAGTAAAAGATTTGGCGCTAATACACTCAAGCAAAATGTTAAAATTCATGACAAAAGATTAATAGACTATTCTGTTGATTTTTTTAGAAAACACTTTAACGTTTCGGAAAAATATTTTGTAATTAATAATAAAATTCAACTTAAAACACTAACAAAAAATGAGCATATACTATATGGATCAACTAGTAGACTGAAATCGTTGAATAATT
Organism: uncultured Gammaproteobacteria bacterium; assembly: GCA_913046125.1. Classification (GTDB taxonomy): domain Bacteria; phylum Pseudomonadota; class Gammaproteobacteria; genus CACLCV01. Next base: position 5,630 of record CAJWRL010000021.1, on the reverse strand, counting down.
GTTTGAACTATATCTCGAGAAATAATCTACAAACGAAATATTTACTTGTTCATGATGTTGCAAGACCTGTTCTCAATTTAGAAGATATAAAAAAAATTATTAAGGACATTCATAAAAAAGTTGATGGATCAACATTAGGTTACCCACTTACTAACGCAGTTAAAGAGGTAAAAAATAATACTATATATTACAATGTTCATAAATCTAACTTATGGTCAACATTTACACCTCAAATATTTAAAATGGAGAAACTTTATTATTCTGTTAAAGCATGTCTAGATGAAAAGTATGATGTGGATGATGATATTGAGGCATTATTGTTGAATAGCCTGAAATGCACTATGATTATGTCTAGTCCAACTAATATTAAAGTTACTTATAAAAGTGATATTGATTATATTAAGAAGTTATTATGAATGATATACGCATTGGTTTTGGATATGACTTTCATAAACTTATAGAAGGTGACTCACTGAAATTGGCTGATGTAAGGATTAAATCAGACTATACTATTTGTGCTCATTCCGATGGTGATATTGTCTTGCACGCTCTATCTGACTCAATATATGGTGCAATCGCTAATGGTGATATAGGTACACATTTTCCATCAAACGATAAAAATCTTAACATTCGTAGTAGTGAAATTCTATCTCATGCCCATAAAATGCTTGAGATGTCTGATTATCACATTAGCAATGTAGACATTACCATTGTATTAGAAAAGCCTCGTCTTCAAGATTTCATATTAGAAATGAGAGAAAATATTTCTCGTTTGATATCACTAGATATCGATAGGATAAGTATAAAGTCATCAACCTCCCAGAAAATAGGCCTTATTGGTAATAATCAAGCAATAGCATGCTATTCATCTATTCTTGTTAAAAAATGAAAATATCATCAAATTCCATTATCATCAATGTAGACTCAACTATTTTAAGTAAAGAAGAGTGTAAATTATTGGAAAATGAAATTATTGGGGGTGTAATTTTATTTGATCATAATTATGAGCACGTAGAACAGACTATATCGTTAATCGATTCAATAAAATCAATCAATAATAATATATTAATTGCTGTAGATCATGAGGGTGGCCGTGTGCAGAGATTTAGAGAAGAATTTACTTCACTACCTTCTTTTGAGAGTATTGGAAACATATATTCAGATGATCAAGATTTAGCTGATGAAATTGCATACTATTGTGGTTATATCTCTGGATTTGAACTTAAGCGAGCAGGTATAGATATTAATTTTTCACCCGTTGTTGATTTATCATCAGAGAGTAATGTATTAAATAGTAGAACTTTCTCTAGAAATCCAGAAGCAATTTTCAGATTAGCATCAAGATATATAATGGGACATATTGATAATGGAATTATACCAGTTCTTAAACATTTTCCAGGACATGGTGCTGTTTTATCTGATACTCATACTACTATCTCAGAGTGCGATTTTGAATATGACGAATTATCTCCTCATGTTGAGCCATTTAAACAATTATATAACAAATTCAAAATTCCAATTATGACAAGTCATATTACCTATGGAAGAATATCACCAGAGCCTGTAACTGTGTCCTCAAAGTGGCTATCTGAATTATCGAAGATTATATTTGATCAGAAACCTATTTTTATTAGCGATGATTTAGAAATGTCTGCTATATCCAAGAACTTTGAGAATGAATCAAAGGTTGATATTCTAAATAAAACATTTAATGCGGGTTGCAATTTGGCGATTATTACTACAATGCAAAATAAGGAAATTATTAATAGTAAAGAAAGTTATTACTATTTTCAAAAGCAGTATATTGATCAAAGTAATAATATTGACAAGACTATTGCTGAAGATATTAATCTGCTATGCTTTAAAGATAAAAGCTTTTATGAAGATAATAGCAAAAATTATCATAACGCGCTTGAGGGTTTAAAAAGTCAAATAGAAAAAAAATGAATATAATTTTAGATAATACATATTCAAGTTTAATCTCAATAACAATCATTGCTTTATTCTTATTGTTTATTAAAAACAGACTTATAAATATAATCCTAAAAATATCTGAAAAAACTAATACTGTGTATGATGAACTACTACTTCATTCAATCAAAACCCCGTCATCTTACCTTATTGTAATCGGTTATCTGTTGATTATATTTGATTATTTTATAAAACAAGAATTGATTCATTTTACATTTTCGTTATCAAGCTCAATATTTTTACTAATTATACTAATGATCTCTTGGTCGATTTTACGTGGGTTAAATTTTTACTTAGCATCGAAGCCTTTTATTAAAAACCTAAGTAGTGACGATGATGCGACACTTGTGTCTGAGACTTACGAAATTGTCGTTAGAATTATAAAAGTTATCGTTGTAGTAATTACATTATTAATTGTCATGCAGGAACTTGGTCTGAGCATTTCTGGACTACTTGCTTTTGGTGGTGTAGGCGGTCTAATTGTTGGTTTAGCTGCCAAGGACCTTCTTTCAAACTTTTTTGGTGGAATGATGATATTTTTTGATCGTCCATTTAGAGTAGGAGAATTCATTAAGTCGCCTGATAGGAATATTGAGGGTATTGTTGAAAAAATAGGTTGGAGGTTAACAGTAGTTAGGACTTTTTCTAAGAATGTTCTTTATATTCCGAATACTGCTTTCTCAAGCATAATAGTAGAAAATGCTACGAGAATGTCAAACAGAAGAATCAATGAGACTATTGGTATACGTTATGATGATTTAAGTAAGATGAAGTCTATTATAGATGACGTTAACACGATCTTGTCAAACAATAAAAAAATTGATCAGTCTCAAAAAGCCAAAGTGTATTTTAAAAGTTTCTCAGCATCCTCGTGTGATTTTTTTATATATGCCTTCACTGTTACAAAGGATTGGGAAGAATTTTTAGCTATTAAACAAGACATTCTCCTTGATGTCTCAGATATTATAGAAAAGCATAAAGCAGAAATAGCATATCCAACTACGACAGTTTTTATAAACAAAGACTAGTCCGATATATTTTTTATCATCGAAATAACTTCCTCACATAACTCACAGAAGTTATCTTTAGAGATGTTCTGATATTTTAAATTAAATTGATCAGTTAATTTAATTTTATTCTTTAATACAAAATAATTGATTAATTTATCATTATTTATGAGGCTTTTAGGATTTAAAGTTATGACAGTATTCTCTTTGTTAATTTTAATTTTATCGACTTTAATACGATTGCCTTCGATCTTAACTCGAGTTAAAGAAAAGAGATTATTTAGATAATCAGGTATAGGGCCATATACATCTTCAAGTTTGGATACAATATGATCAATATCATAATCATTCTTTGCATTAGAAATATCATTGTATATCTCTAAACGAAGGAAAATATCTTCAACATAATCTTGTGGTATTAAAGTGGAAATATAGCAATCAACATCTGTATGGATATGGTTATTAGTTTCATTATGATTTTTCAACTGCTTTATAGCTTTCGATAGCATCGATGTATACATTGCATAGCCTATTTCAAATATTTGTCCACTTTGTTCTTCTCCTAATATCTCACCAGCACCTCTTATTTCTAAATCATGTCCTGCTATTTCTATGCCACCTGCTAAACTTTTTGTTTTCACAAACGCGTCTATTCTCTTTTCTGCATCTTTCGTAATTTTATTCTGATCACACAATATAAGAGCCGCATAGGCTTGCTTGTTACCTCTACCAACTCTTCCCCTAAGTTGATGTAACTGCGATAATCCAAAATTTTGTGCATTATTTATAATTATTGTATTCACATTAGTCATATCTAGTCCACTCTCAATTATGCTAGTGCAGACTAAAATATTAATTTGTTCATCAAGAAAGCTATTCATAATTTTTTCAATTTCATTATTTGATAATCTTCCATGAACCTTTTCGATGATAATATTTTTATTATTTTTCTTAATTAAATTTATCTCATCATCCATAGTTTCGATATTATTATGGATATAAAGCACTTGACCACCTCTTGTTGTCTCGCGTTGAATATATCTATTCAAGTTATCATCTGATTTGGTGATAATAGCTGTTTCAATATTCTTCCTACCTACGGGTGGAGTGTTGATGATACTCATATCTTTTATTTCTGATAGCGTTGAACTCAAAGTTCTTGGAATAGGTGTTGCGGTCAAAGTTAATACATCTATATTCTCTTTTATTTGTTTTATAGACTCTTTGTGTTTAACTCCAAACTTATGTTCCTCATCAATTATCAATAAACCTAAGTCAGCACATTTGAAATCTTTATTCAACAATGCATGCGTCCCAATTAGGATATGTATCTGATTATTATATAATTTATCAATGATGGATAACCTCTCTTGTCTACTAATTGATCTTGTCACTATGCCGATATTGTGAGAGTATTTCACAAACCTTCTTTTAAAAGTTTCGAAATGTTGTTTTGCTAAAACTGTTGTTGGAACAATGATTATCACTTGTTTGTCATTATTAGCAGCAATGAAACTTGCCCTGAGTATCACCTCTGTTTTTCCAAAACCAACGTCACCACAAACTACTCGGTCCATAGACTTAATTGAGCACATATCTGATATCACATCATTAATAGTATTTAGCTGATCATCTGTCTCCACATAAGGAAATAAACTACAAAACTTGTCATAAGCTAAGTTATCTAAGCTGAATTTATATCCATTACTTAACTCTCTTTTAGCCTGCACTCGAAGTAACTCAACAGCGATATCATCAATCTTTCTTTTAGCTCTCTGCTTAATTTTGTGCCACTTGTCAGAGCCTAACTGTGAAAGTTTCGCATTTATGCTCGTGTTACCAATATATTTCTGAATCAGCATCATTGAGGTTACAGGCATATAAAGATTATTGTTCTCGGCATACTCAATCTTCATTAGCTCAGTTGTCTTATTTTCAATATCCATAGTAATAAGACCTTTATATTTACCAATGCCATGATCTTGATGAACTACTAGATCATTTACTTGTAGATCACTCAAGTTATCAATTACAGATGCTTTTATAGATTCACTTGAAGATGTTCTGGCCTTTACGATACCAAATAGGTCGCTTGAAGAAATGAATACTGTTTTAGAAGCATTATTAATAAAACCCTCGGTTATATCTTTTCTCAAGATTTGGATCTTATGATTAGCGGCTTTTATATCATCTATTAAAGTATATGAGACTTGCTTTGAATTAAAGTAATTAGTTAATGTTCTGAAATTGTCATCTCTTTTAACGAAAAATATATACTTATATTGAGAATTATTAAAAAACTTCTCGAAGTTGATGAACGGATTTTTGTAGCTATAGTTTATGCACAGATTAGGAATAGAGTTATATTCTGAATGAGTTTTAACATTTGCATCAGTATAATCTGATATTTGGTAAAAATAATTATCTTTAAATATTTTTTCTAATGTTTCTTTTTTTACAAACAAACTCTCTGGATCAAGAATGTACCTCTTCATATTTTCTTGGAGGTATGCCTCATTTAAATTATCATATTGTTCATTAAATTCTGAGATAATATCTTTCTGTAAAAAACATGCAAAATCTTCATTAAATAATGATAATAATGAATCCGTATGATTGAATAATATTGGAATTAGGTTATGGATATATAAA
>CAJWRL010000020.1 GCA_913046125.1 uncultured Gammaproteobacteria bacterium | reverse complement strand
TAAGATCATCAATTAGTACGCCGATATATGACTCATGACGCTGGGGTGTCCAACTGGATTTACCCTGAGATTTTCTGGCAGCATTGATCCCAGCGATTATTCCCTGAGCAGCAGCTTCTTCGTAGCCAGTCGTCCCATTTATTTGCCCAGCGAAGAATAGGCTATCAATATTTTTTGTTTCAAGGTTTGATTTCAGTCCCCTAGGGTCAAAGTAACTATACTCAATAGCATATCCCGGCTGTGTTATTTCGCAACGTTCCAAGCCAGATATTGTTTGCAAGAACTCTTCTTGTACCTCTAGCGGTAAACTTGTTGATAGACCATTTGGATATATTTCTAAGTTATCAGAAGTCTCAGGTTCAAGAAAAACTTGATGGCTAGATTTGTCTGAAAACCTATAAACTTTATCTTCAATAGAAGGGCAGTATCTTGGCCCAACTGATTTGATTTTTCCATTGAATAGCGGTGACTTATGTTTATTAGATTCAATGATCTCATGTGTATGCATATTTGTATGAGTTATATAGCATGGTATCTTTTCGATATGACTTGGAGAAAATCCGTAGTGATCATTTAGATATGACAACATAGGGAGAGGATGGTCGCTGTCTTGTTTTTGAAGTCTGTCGAAATTAATAGATTCGGTCTTAATTCTCGGTGGTGTTCCTGTCTTCAATCTTTCAATATTGAATCCGGAATCTTTAAAGTACTTTTCTAATTCGACAGAGGCTCTATCACCCGACCGTCCGGCAGAAAATGTTTTTTCTCCCATATGTATTACACCGCCTAAAAATGTTCCGGCAGTGAGCACTACACATTTTGATTTTATGTAATCTCCCGTTTCAATAACAACACCCTCAGCTCTGTTTTTTGAAAACTTTACAGACTTTACAGTTGATTGAAGGACAGTAAGGTTTTCATGATTCAAAATATCCTTTTGCATAGCTTTCTTATACTCGTCTCTGCAAGTTTGAATCCTAGTTGCTCTGACCGCTGCCCCTTTGCTTGAATTGAGAACTCTAGACTGAAGAGAGGCATCATCCGCAGCTTTGCACATTAGGCCATCAAGTGCATCAACCTCGCGCGCAAGGTGAGATTTTCCAATACCTCCAATAGCTGGGTTGCAACTCATTTGGCCAATACCATCTATTTTCATCGTAATTAAAAGTGTCTTAGAGCCAAGACGAGCGCTTGCGTGAGCTGCTTCGCAACCAGCATGCCCTCCACCAACAACTATTACGTCATAAATATTCATTTGCCAATACAAAAACTTGTGAAAATTTTATTTAATAATTCTTCTGTTGGATTTTGCCCTAAAATAGATGATAAAGCTACATGTGCGTTTCTCATGTCCTCAGCGAGAATGTCATACTTACAGTCTGAGATATGACTTGGACATCGATTGATACATTCTTTTGCATCCATTAGATGGTCAACATGCCTTGATCTCGCAAGATAGAGATCTTCAGCTTTTTCTACTTTAATAAAGTCCTCGTCAACTCTATCTCTAATAAGATCTATACCTATATTATTGATGGCGGACAGATATATCTCGGTAGGAGAATTTCTTATTACTCTCGGCTCAAGACCCTTTAGATCAATTTTATTGAATACGATGTCATAGTTTGTAATATTATAGTTTTTCAATATAGTGTAATCCTCTTTATCTAGTCCTCTAGAAACGTCGACAACGTAGAATATCTTATCGGCTTTTAGTACAGCTTTTATAGATCTTTCAATTCCCTCAATTTCAACTTTATCTTGAGTCGTTCTTATTCCTGCAGTATCTACAATTGTTACAATCTTATTATTTATTGATAATTCATACTCGATAGAATCTCTGGTTGTGCCTGCTATGCTGGTTACAATAGACGCTTCCTCTCTTAGCAAACAATTTATAATGGAAGATTTACCTGAATTAGGTTTACCAATAAAAGCGTATGTCCTTTTGTGATTTAAAGAACGTCCCTCTCTCGAATTGATAAGTATAGTATCAAGAAGCAAAGCTATTCGTTCTACTTGATCAGTAATTTTTTTAATTATTAGGTCTGGAGTATCATTATCTTCAGGGAAATTAATAATAGTTTCAAGCTCTGCTCGAAGACTAACTATACCAGTTAACACCTCATTGACATCATCATAAAATTTTCCACTTAGAGAATTTTGTGCAGCCCTAACAGCCTGGATATCTGAGGCAGAAATCAAATCTGCAACTGCCTCAGCTTTCTCAAGAGATATCTTGTTATTTATGAAAGCTCTCTCGGTGAACTCTCCAGGCGCTGCATTCGAAACGCCATGCTGACACAGGAGCTCTATAATGGAGTTCATTATCACGGGATTTCCATGAGTGATAATCTCTATCACATCCTCACCAGTATAAGATTTTGGAGCGCAGTATAAAATTACTATGCAATTATCAAATACAACATTCTTAAATTTAACATTAGTTAAAATGGCTCTTCTGTCCGAGAGTTTATTTGTAAATAAGTGAGATAATAAAGAATTTAGATTATCTCCACTTATTCTGATCACGCCTAGTGCTGAACTCCCTTTGGCTGTTGCAATAGCGCATATTGCATTGGATTTCATTGTTAGCCGACAATTCTTTTGTTAATAACATACTGTTGAGCAATTGACAGAATGTTGTTGGTTAACCAGTACAAGACCAAGCCAGATGGGAAAGTTGCGAAAAGGGCAGTAAAGATAAAAGGTAAGAAAAGAAATATTTTTTGTTGTGTTGCGTCAGTAGGAGCTGGGTTAAGCTTTTGTTGAATATACATCGATACCCCCATGGCTATTGGTAATATGAAATATGGATCGGCTGACGCAAGGTCTTGAATCCAACCTACAAAAGGGGCATGCCTCATTTCTACGCTTTCGACGAGTACCCAGTACAGAGCTATAAAAACAGGTATTTGAATTAAAATAGGCAAACAACCTCCAAGAGGATTTACTTTTTCCTCTTTGTACATTCTCATAAGAGCTTCACTAAATTTCTTTTTGTCTTCAGCGTATCTCTCTTTCAGTGCCTGCATCCTAGGGTTAAGTTTTTTCATTTGAGCCATGGAACGATAACTCGTCTCTGATAATTTGAAAAATATAGCCTTAATCAATATCGTCAAGACAATGATAGATATGCCCCAATTATCAAAGACCGCATGTATTATCTCTAGAATCCAAAATAGGGGAGCAGACAAAAATGTCAGTATGCCGTAGTCAACAGTAAGATCAAGGCCGTTGGCAAGATCAGAAATCTCAGATTGAAGTTTTGGGCCAACGAACATGGCTGACTTAAATTCATAGTTTTGACCGGGCTCTACAGTGTCATACTGCGATGTGCTTCCAATTGTAAAAATTCCATTTTCGTGATTAGTATATACAGTTTTTGTTTGTTCACTAGTTGGAAGCCATGCAGAAAAGAAATAATGCTCTATCATGCTTATCCAGCTATCTTTCACTCTAATTGCCTGTTCGTTTTCCAACATATCATCGAAAGAAATTTTAGAGAATTTGTTTTCGCTATCGTAGTAGGCACTGCCTGTGTAGGTTGGCAACATTATGCTAGCAGTACTGTTGTTATCGCGTGAAATTATCTCGTAATTCCTAACATATATGTTCTGACTTGAGTTGTTGAGTATATTGTTTGTAACAACTAGCTGATGACTATCTTCGACAAGTACAATTTTTTTTGTAATTATGATGTTCGGTAAGTTGGTAGATGATAATTTGGCACTGTCATCGGATATCTCAGTAACATTGAAAATTGGCTTGGTCTGTTCATCCTTAATTTGTATGTTCGATGCTGCGGTATATCTTTTTTTGTCGTAATCTAAAATTACAACGTTATCTGTAGCACCCAGTTTTATAGGATAATTTTTAAGTTTAGAAAATAGTAATTCCCCTGATTTTGCATCGAAATTTATTAAAAGTTTTTTATTTTCTATTGACCTTATGTCTTTTTGTATCGGCTTTGCAGTATCTACCCTGGTCTTAGTAATTATCGAGCTTTGAGGTGGTTGCTTGTTAGATTCTTTTGCGCTGTCGTTAGTCCCGGATTGTGATATTACTGTTTTTGGTTGATTATAGTCCCTATCATATGCATCAAATATTAAAATTAATATGAAAAGGAGACCGCTATACAAAAAAAGTCTGTTCATTTTTTTCTCTTAGGCACGGGGTCGTAGCCATGAGTTCCTCCCGGTCTGCACTTTAATATTCTTTTCAATGTTAAGTAGAGCCCTCTTATTACTCCATGTGTTTTTATTGATTCAATAGAATATTCTGAACATGTAGGGTAATGCCTGCATGACTGGCTCATCACAGGTGATATAACAAACTGATAGAATTTGATCATTCCAACGATAATTAAGGTAATTGACTTAGTAAAGATTTCCATTCACGCATTAGAATATCACTTATAATTTTTTTTTCAGCCTGAATTTTTGTAGTTAAGGACAACAAAATGACATATGAGCCATTTGGGAATTTTTGATCTCTAAAAAAACCTCTCATTCTTCGTCTTAGGGAGTTCCTATTCACTGATAGTGGAACGATTTTTTTCGGGATTACAATTCCCAAGCGATTCTTGTTTGATTCAAAAAACTGTAGCTTGAGATGAGTTGATTTCAGAGCATTTTTATCATTGAAATATTTGATAGTGTCTCTAGAGATAGTGATGAGGTCTTTTTTGAATGTGTACAACTATGGGCAAAGAACAGCTCTTCCTTTCGCTCTTCTGGATGCAAGAACTGCCCTTCCTGCTGCAGTCTTCATTCTAGAACGAAATCCATGAGTTCTCTTTCTTTTGATGTTGCTAGGTTGAAATGTTCTTTTCATAGCTCAGTATAGTGATTTGATTATTACTTTATGTCAATATATTAATTCAAATTTTTTCGTGACATAGTTAACTTCCGACTATGATTACAAAACACAACATTTGGAACGAATGTCTAGATAAACTATCAGAAACTCTTACAGAAAAGGAGATTAGGTTGTGGATTGCCCCATTAAAGGTCAAGAGAGATGGTGATGCACTAAAGTTATATGCACCAAACAAGTTTATGAAAGAGGAGATTGAAAAGAACTTCCTGAGTAAAATAGCTGGCGTGATAAATCAGCTCGCGGAAAACACATTGGTTAGCCTAGACGTAAGTTCACCTGTAAAGACAAACGAGAGGGCAGGGGCAATGCCGTCAGGGTTCGTCTCAAATTTAAACAGTGATATGACCTTCGAGTCATTTGTTGAGGGGAAATCTAATCAGCTAGCAAAAGCTGCATGTTTGTCTGTTGTAAATGAACCTGGTGCTTTCAACCCACTATATATATATGGAGGTGTAGGACTAGGAAAGACGCATCTTCTCCATTCGATAGGTAACAAGTTAAGTAATGAAAATAAAAAAGTAGTTTATCTTCACTCTGAGAAGTTTGTACAGAATATGGTTACTGCATTAAGGAATAACCAAATAGAGGAGTTTAAGAAATTTTATAGAAATCTCGATGTATTGTTGCTAGATGATATACAGTTTTTTGCGGGAAAAGAGAGATCACAAGAAGAGTTTTTTCATACATTTAATGCTTTGTTTGAATATAAAAAACAAGTTGTTTTAACGTGTGATAAATATCCAAAAGAAATAAATGGATTAGAGGATAGAATAAAATCAAGGTTGGTATGGGGTCTGAATGTATCAATTGATCCACCGGACTTAGAAACAAGAGTTGCAATACTTCAGGCTAAAGCAGAAACTCTTGGGATGCCAATTGATAGTGATGTGGCGTTCTTTTTGGCCAGAAATATATACTCTAATGTGAGGGAATTAGAAGGCAACTTAAGAAGAGTATTAGCTACGGCAAGATTTAGAAAATGCGACATTACCCTAGATTTTACAAAAGAAACTCTTGCAGATCTCATTTCACTGAATCAGAGATTAATAACTATAGAGCAGATACAAAAAATTACAGCTAATTATTACAAAATAAGGGTCAGTGACATACTGTCCACAAAAAGAGATAAAAAAAATACTTTGCCAAGACATATGGCCATGGCCCTATGTAAGGATTTAACAAACAATAGCTTACCATCAATTGGTGATGGATTCGGAGGTAGAGACCACACAACAGTCTTACACGCAAACAAAAAGATACAGAGGCTCAGAAAAGAAGATTCGCAAGTAGAACAAGACTATATCAGTATAGTGCATATATTAAACAATGGGTAAAAGCTGTTAACAACTGAAGATTGTTATTTTCTCCACAGGATAGACACACCAAAAGAACATTATGTCAGACGCTGATTAACATAAGATTGGCAAGGAAGGGCTGCTAAAATAATAAGTTAGAAATCATAAAAATAACATATAATAAATATATGAAAATAATCTTTAATACAAAAGAGTTAATAGAAAAAGTTAAAAATATTGCCCCAACTGCAGAAGCAAAACAAACACTAATAATTCTGGGTAATATGATTATAAAAGTTGAATCAAGAAAAGCTTACTTCACTGCCTCTGATCTTGAAATCCAAGTATCCTCATCTCTAGATTGTGAGTCAGATGAAGATTGTGAGTTTTCATTGCCAGCCAGAAAACTGTTAGAAGTACTTAGCGCCCTATCAAACCATGAATCTGTTACATTTTCTGTATCAGATAATAAAGTAGATATCACAGCAGGGAAAAGTAAAATATCACTACCTAACTTATCGACTATAGACTTTCCTTATATGGATATTGAGGAGTTGGGAGAGACAATAGATATTGAGAGCGATGATATGGTTAAGATTATAAATAAGACGTCCTTTGCCATGGCTTATCAAGACGCTAGGCATTTTCTTAATGGCCTACATCTATGCTCTGAGGATGGCAATATTGTTTCTGTTTGCACGGATGGTCATAGATTAGCTAAGTATAAATCACAGGCAGCAGCAGCAGATAGTCTGTCGATCATAATACCAAGAAAGGCCATACTTGAAATTAATCGAATTATAAACTCATTTAGCGGCAATAAGCAGAATATAATGAAATATAGCTACAATAAGAAGATGTTTAATATTCAAATTAATGATTATATGATTATGTCAAAGCTTATAGAGGGCAATTATCCAAATTTTAATAAAGTAATACCAGATAGCACTACAGCGGAAATTATCGTCAACAAGATAACTCTGAAAAACTCTCTCAATATCATCTCAAAAGTAGTTAATCAACAATATAAAGGCGTAAAGCTGACCCCTAATAAAAGCACAATGCATTTGATATCTAGCAATACAGATAGCGAAGTTGGTGAAGATCAGATAGACATTGAATATTCAGGTGAAGAGATGTCTATTGGCTTTAATATCTCATATCTTCAAGACGTCATTGAAACTCTTGATGGAGATACTGTGCATATTTGCATCAATGATCAAAATTCTGGGTGTGTAGTCCAAGATAATCAAGATCATGATTCTACTTTCGTGATAATGCCAATGCGTGTCTAGCGTGCGCATAGAGTCCATATCTGTTCAGAACTTCAGGTCTATCGATTATATGAAGTTATCTTTTGATAGCGCCATAACAATTATATGTGGTGAAAACAATGCAGGCAAAACTTCATTACTTGAGGCAATCTACTTAACCTCTAATTTAAAGTCATTCAAAGGCGTCCCAAATGCTGAATTGATTCGCTCTTCTTCTAATATATTTAAAATATCTCTTAACTTCATGCAAAATTCATTAAAAAGTAATATATTCGTCGAAAAAACACTAAAATCATCTAAAATACTTTATAATGATGAAAAAAGCACTAAAAGTGATATCTCATTGCTGTTTCCTTGCTATTCATTAGTCTTTGGTTTTAATAATATTCTTCTGAATGATTCGTCCTATAGAAGAGACTTTATAGATACTGGTATGTTTCACGTGGAACCTGAATCTCGTAAATCTTTCAATGTATTTGAAAAAGTATTAAAACAGAGGAATTTTCTCCTTAAGTCAAAAAAGTATGATTCTATTGATTTGTGGGACAGACAACTAATAGACGCTAATAATAAATTATCAGAATACAGAGAAAGCTACTTCAAATACTTAAAAAATCATTTTTCTACAATTATCGAAAGTATTAAAAACAAGATTCCTGAAATATACAATGACATTTCTTCTTTAGAGCTTGAGTACATAAATGGTTGGGGTAGCGATTGTTTTGACATGGTTTTAAAACAGAACCAATCGAAAGACCGTAGTTTAGGCTACACATCCAGAGGTACACACAGAAGTGATTTCATAGTTACATCATTGGGCAAACCTGTACGTGAGTCTGGATCAATGTCAACACTCGTGCTTTCTTGCTTGATAATTAATCTAGCAAAAATAAATGTTTTTCACGTGAAACATGGTTTTAAACCAGTCCTACTTATAGATGATCTATTTTTTGGAATAGATGATAAAAACCTTAGGACTGTGGTAAAATTACTTGTTCATTCTAGAGGAAATATAGTGCTCACAGCGCCGAATATATATAAAAAAATATTAGAAAAAGTTTGTGAAGAGAATCAAGAATTGAAGCTAATCGCTGTTGGAGAGAATAGTTGAATAAAAAGGCATACACCTCGGAAAGCATAAAAGTACTAAAAGGTCTCGAAGCAGTCCAGAAAAGACCCGGGATGTACATCGGAGACACGGATGACGGAAGCGGACTCCATCAGATGATCTATGAGGTTGTGGATAATGCTGTCGATGAGGCATTGGCAGGATATTGCAAAAATATTTTCGTAACACTCAATGAGGACGCTTCTGTTACTGTAAAAGACGATGGACGCGGTATTCCTGTCGACATCCATAAAGCTGAGAATAAGTCTGCAGCAGAAGTAATAATGACTACACTACATGCAGGCGGGAAGTTTGATGATGACTCCTACAAAGTATCGGGTGGTCTACACGGTGTTGGTGTATCAGTAGTCAATGCATTATCAGAAAAACTCTCATTAACAATACATAAGGATGGTTTTAAATATCAACAAGACTACAAAGACAGCTCTCCAATAAAACCATTAAAAAAATGTGGTACTTCAAATGAAACCGGATCTGTAATTCAATTTCTTCCGAGTAAAAAGTACTTTCGAGACCTAAATTATAAAGAAGAAACAATAAAAAGAAGATTAAAAGAGCTAGCATTTTTAAATTCAGGAATAACTGTTCATTTTAGCAATGACATTACCGGCAAAAAGATTAAGTACTTTTATGAGGGTGGTCTTAAAGAATACATAAATGAAATTCTACAAAACAAGAAAGATATTCATAACGACCTGATATATTTGCCACCTATAACGAAAGGCGGAAATTCAATTGAGATATCTATGAAATGGACTACCTCATACTCTGAACAGATAATGTGCTATACGAATAATATATTTCAGAAAGATGGCGGTACTCACCTCAGCGGTTTCAGATCAGCTTTGACTAGGACGATCAATAACTATTCTTTAAAAAACAATGGAAAACAAAAGTATGAAATATCGGGTGATGACTGTCGTGAGGGTCTAGTAGCGATCATCTCTATTAAAATGTCAGATCCTAAGTTTTCTTCTCAGACCAAAGACAAGCTTGTTTCATCAGAAATAAAAAGTTTAACAGAGACTACACTCGCTTCTAAACTTTCCGAATTCTTAGAGGAATCTCCTAAAGATGCAAAACTAATTATTGGTAAGATCCAGCAAGCAGCTATGGCTCGGGAGGAGGCAAGGAAGGCTAAAGATCTAATCAGGAGAAAAGATCCATTAGGTATCGCTAATCTGCCGGGTAAACTAGCAGACTGCCAAGAGAAAGATAGGGAAAAATGCGAACTATTTATTGTTGAGGGAGATTCTGCTGGTGGTTCTGCTAAACAAGCTAGAGACAGGAAGACACAAGCTATTCTCCCCCTAAAAGGAAAAATCCTTAATACAGAAAAATCTCAAGATTATAAGTTATTATCATCATCGGAAGTTGGATCGCTTATATCTGCTCTCGGCTGCGGATTTAATCATGAATCAGAAGGCGATTTTGATATTGATAATCTTCGTTATGGCAAGATAATTATCATGACAGATGCGGACGTTGACGGTGCTCATATAAGAACTTTACTGCTTACTTTACTTGCTAGAAAAATGAAGCCCCTATTTGATCAAGGCAGAATATACATCGCACAGCCTCCTCTATACAAGATTAAAAAAGGAAAAACTGAAAAGTATATTGCTAATGACTTTGAACTGAATAGATTTCTTACTGCTTCTTTTTTTGATAGCAATAATCTTTTTTCTGACAACAAACCTGTGCCCATCACTGATTCTCAATCAATACTTCTTAATTATTCAATGATTGATAATATTCTTAAAAAAGTCAGTAAATCTAAAGATAAGTATATTCTTAAATCAATGGCATTTATAAATCCCATTAATGCAGATGATACAGACCAGAACGGCAACCTAGACGCTATATCTGAATATATTAAATCTTTATGTAAGCTAGTTAATATAATATCTCCTATTAATTTTAGTTATGATCTTGCCTTAAACGAATTAGACGATAATTCATACGAAATTATAATCTCAAAAAAGGTCAATGGAGTGCCTGATACATCAGTTTCTCCTATAAACAAAAAATTTTTTTCATCTAAAACATATCATAGCCTTATAAAACTAAATCTATACCAATTCAGTAACAAGCCGATCTTGCTTAAGTCTGATAACTCTGAAGCTTCTTTTGACTATCTTCATCAATTATGTGATCACGCATTTACATCCGCGAGAAAAGCTATTTCTTTGCAGAGGTATAAAGGACTCGGCGAGATGAATCCTTCACAACTGGCTGAAACCACAATGAACCCAGAAACCAGGTCTTTACTACAGGTATTGCAAATAGATGACGATGATTATGTAATATTTGAAACGTTAATGGGTGATGATGTCGAAAAAAGAAGAGACTTTATAGTATCCTCAGCTAATGCTGTCGAAAACGTTGACGTTTGATGAAAATTGCAACTTGGAACGTTAACTCAGTAAATGTTCGTCTTCCAAATATACTTAAATACTTAAAAGACTATCAGCCAGACATTTTATGTCTACAGGAGCTTAAGTGCAGTGAAGACAAGTACCCATTAGAGGACCTTGTAGCCGAGGGTTATCATTCTATACAGGCTTGTCAAAAAACATACAATGGTGTTTCTATTATCTCGAAATCTCAAGGCATGGACTGCCATAACAATCCAGTGGCGGTGAATGATAATGAAATGAGATCTATATCAGCAACTTTTGGTGATTTACGGGTTATCAATTTTTATGTTGTTAATGGTCAATCTATCGGCTCTGATAAATATATTCATAAACTTAAATGGCTTGAAAAAGCACGAAAATACATCAAAGAACAGCTATCCGCATATCGTAAATTAGTTGTTGTTGGAGATTTTAATATTGTCCCAAATGAAAACGATGCATCTAATTTCTCACCAAATGACATTCTTTGTTCTGATAGAGAAAGGAAAGCCTTGCAGGCTATACTTGATCTAGGTTTGACTGATTGTTACAAACCACAGGATAACGTGTCACCATATACCTGGTGGGACTATCGTGCGGGGGCTTTTCACAGAGACATCGGGTATCGAATAGACTTACTTTTAGGCAGCTCTTTGCTTTTAAAGGATCTACAACACTATGAGGTGCATAGAGATACAAGGCATAAATCATGGTGCTCAGAGCAACCCAAAACATCTGATCATGCTCCAGTAATGATTACTCTCTAAAACAATCTAGACTAATGTGCACAGTCTGATATATTAAAATAGAGAATAATATGTCTAGTATAATGGTCATAAACGCTAAAGGCGGCTCAGGCAAAACAACAATTTCCACTAATTTAGCCTCATATTATGCTAGCAGCGGATTCAAAGTTACGCTTGTAGACCTAGACCCTCAAGGATCTGCTTCAAAATGGCTTTCATCAAGGCCGATTACAAAAGCAAAAATAAGGGGCGTTACATCTTTACCGCCTCAGAAAGTGTCTAAAAAAGAGGATGAGATCACAATATTTGACGTACCTGCTGCGATATATGGAGCAAGACTTCAAACATATATAAAAAAAGCAAGAAAAATTATTGTCCCTGTCCTACCCTCACCAATTGACATGTCTGCAGCAAAAGACTTTCTGAATTCTTTGAGAAATCTTGGCAGCGTAATAAGAAACAGAACTGATATATGTCTTGTAGCTAATCGATGCAGAGCAAACACTAATATTTTTGAAGAGCTAGATGATTACCTAGTTAAGGAAAAAGGCATTCGCTATGTTACAGCATTTAGAGATAATACGAACTATATAAATGCTGCCAAAAGGGGGCTTGGTATTTTTGAAATGGGCGAAGCGATGACCGCACAAGACAGGGAGGAGTGGAAACCATTGCTATCCTGGCTTAAGCGCAAAAAGAAAAAATAATTATCATTTCAGACAATCTTTTATACCTTCTCTAACATCTTTGAACTCTACAATGTTTGGGAATAATTCTAGCATTAATCGTGTATCCAAAATTCTTGACTCGTTTATGAAAGACTGTCTTTTCTTATCGTATAACTTAGATGCATCCTCATAATCAATAAATTCTGGATAAGGTTGTCCAATGAGGTCATAAATATGTAAATAGTAATCCGTTGTCTTGATTGCGGTACCGTCACTTACATTAATTATAGACATATCTGATGCTTTATTATGAACACACGCAACTATCAGTCTAGCTAAATCTTTAACATGTATTAAATTTGTATGTTTACAAATATCCCTCTTGATCAGAGGTAACCGTTCCTCGATCCTTTTCATTGGCAACCTGCCTTTACCATAGATCCCAGGAACTCTTAATATCGTATAATTTAGACCAGAGGATTTAATCTGAGATTCAGCGTCAACTCTTCTTTTTGCTCTATCAGTTATAGGCTCTATAGATTCACTCTCATTTACAACTTTGTCTTTTTTGTCACCATAGACTCCACTCGTGCTCGTGTATATAATTTTTTGTATATTCTTTTTATTCACATTCAAAAGAAAGTTTTTAAGAACTAAATCTATACATCCATTTTGTTGTGGAGGAGCTAAATAGACAACTATAGATTTTTCTGTTATTAATTCTTTCAGTTTTTCGTTGTCTGCAGAAATGTCTAATTTTATGTTAATGTCACAATTCTTTTTCTCTGATCTACACACCCCTACATATTTTTTATTTTCAATTTTAATTTGTGATATGTAATCACTTACATAGCCATTGCCTACCAAATAGATCATGCTCATTTAGTTCTGGCCTTAATTTTCTCAACAATATCTGGGATGTCATAGATATCTACGAGCTTTGTCATAGATGCAACATCCTTATCACATTTTATCTTTTCATCTGACTTGTCTAAAACAATAAAGTGTACTCTATCTAAATTTATATCTGAGTTATCTAGTAGAGGTTCTACACTGCTTTTACTGAAAGCAATTACTACAGCTCCATTCTCTATCA
>CAJWRL010000019.1 GCA_913046125.1 uncultured Gammaproteobacteria bacterium | reverse complement strand
ATATTAATTTATCTTTAATTGGTGATCGTCTTTTTTCAATTGATTCTAATTTAGATTCATCGATATCATGACAAATAACATCATACTTTGTAGATAGCATAGTTGCATTTGAAAGTCCTACATAACCCATTCCTAATACTGATATTTTCATATAAAACTTTTTCCTTCTAAAATAAATTTTTTATAAACATCAGTCACTAAATATGGACTCTTATAGTATTTCAAGAACTGTTTCATGAGAATATTACTAATGTGTTCATTATTAGAATTTAGATCATCATGTATGTTCATGCCTTTGTTGGTCTCCATAAAAGCAAAACCAGAGAAGGTATTAAAACCGTCTACTTTCAGTACAAAACTCCTTGTGCCTGTATAAAGCAGTGAAAATTCGAAATTATTATGCTTAGCTGATGCCTCTATCCTTCCGTTGTCTTCAGAATTAATACTAAAGTAAAGGCTACTTATCTCTTTTTTGAAGTTATCTATTGGGAGATCTACCAGTGATGATATCTTGACTATGGAGTGAACATAAGGTACCAAAAAATCAATAGCAGATGTCACATTCATTCTCTCAACATCTGTTAGTTTCGGGTCTGTTTGATTCATGAGTAGTCTTATATATTATCATGCATTGCATGCATGGGTATTATAATTATTTATTGACAAATCTATCTAGTCTCAGGTAGGTAAGGGATTCGAACCCTTGTAACGATTACTCGTTAACCACCTTTCCAAGGTGGCGCATTCGACCACTCTGCCAACCTACCAACAATAATTCTCAATGCTAGATGATATTACTTTTTAGAGTGAACAAAAAGAATAATTCCAAGAATAAAGAAAATACTGATACTGAGCATCCCAATCCTAGGGTCATTTGTTAAAAAGGTTATTAAACCAACTAACAGGGGTCCCAGGAGAGCAGCAAATTTTCCAAGCATATTATAGATCCCAAAATATTCTGAATGCTTATTATTGGGTATAAGTCTTGCAAAATATGATCTACTTAAAGCCTGAATACCACCCTGTACTAAACCAATTAATGATGCAATTAAATAAAATTCTAAAATTGTGTCAAGATAGTAAGCTAAAACTGAGATTAAAAGGTATGTCATTAAACATCCAACTATAGCTCTCTCACAAGAATAAATTGATGAGAGCCAGCTAATCAATAGTGTTCCTGGGAAAGCGACGAACTGAGTTACTAAAAGTGCTATCAATAAATCAGTTGAGTCAAATCCAATCGTTAATCCATAGTTAATTGCCATACGAATTACAGTGTCTACACCATCAATATAAATCCAATAAGCAATAAGGAAATAAAATATGGTTTTATCTAGTTTTATCTCATTAAATGTGTCCAATAAAGTGGTTGTATGGGAAATGCGTTTATCTTCCTCCCAGAATATCAAAAGTGGTATCATGAATAATAACCACCAAAGGCTAGCAAACAAAAAGACAATTTTTTTAGAATATATTAATTCTAGAGTAGAGTCGCCTTGAAAATATAGGAATAGTAATGAGATTACAAAGGCAAGACCTCCTCCTAAATAACCCAATGCATAACCAACGGATGAGATGGAATCATATTTTTGAGAATTAAAATTTAACAACATAGAATCATAAAATACATTTGACATCATGAAACCTAGAAGAGAAATAGAAAAATATATTGAAGCAATAACATAGCTATCTTGAGAAATAATTGACAGTAAAGATGTTGATAAAATGCTCAAAAGAGCAAAAACAATCAGAAATATTTTCTTGTTGGAAAATTTATCAGAGAGAAGACCGAATATAGGTGCAATAAGTATTAATATTATACTTGCAATAGAATTTGACACTCCAAGATATAGTGTACGCTCTGAATCGATAATAGAAGAGGCAAAATACTCTGCATAAATGATCGGAAAAAATCCTGCTAGGACGATTGTCGCATAAGCAGAGTTAGCCCAATCATATAACACCCAACTATAGTATTTTTTAGATTCCAAAATTCTTTTCAGGAGACGGTGGGATTCGAACCCACGAGGGCTTTGACACCCTAACGGTTTTCAAGACCGGCCCATTCAACCACTCTGGCACGTCTCCGTAAGCCGTCATTATAGATGAAAAGTAATAACTATTACAATTCAATGGTCTTAAAATCTAAATATTTATGAAGACAGTTTGGAATATTAATTTTTTTACCATCAAAATTATTTTCAACTAATGCTGCTAGAGTTCTCCCGACAGCAAGTCCAGAACCATTCAAGGTATGAACGAGATTCTTTTGTTTATGTTCTTTAAACTTGATGTTCAGTCGCCTAGCTTGAAAATCACCAAAATTACTGCATGAGGAGACTTCTCTATATTTTTTTTGGCTCGGAAACCAGACCTCAAGATCATAGGTTTTTTTAGAGGAGAACCCTAAATCTCCAGTGCATAGCTCAACAATTTGATATGGGAGCTCAAGATCATCAAGTATAGACCTGGCATGGAGAGTGATTTCATCTAAAGCTTCATCTGAGTGATCTGGATGGACTAGCTGAACTAATTCAATTTTTTCAAACTGATGTTGTCTTATTAATCCTTTTGTATCCAGACCATAAGAACCGGCCTCCGATCTAAAACATGGAGTATGCGCAGTCATCATTATTGGGAGATCTTCTGAGGGTAATGTCACATCTCGGTATATATTAGTTAGAGGAACCTCTGCAGTAGGTATTAAATAAAGATTAGCGTTTGATAGTTTGAATAAATCCTCCTCAAATTTAGGTAGTTGACCAGTTCCAGTCAAACTTTCAGAGTTACAAATATATGGAACATTATACTCCTGATAACCATTTTTAACCTGTTTACTTAACATATAGTTTATAAGTGCCCTATGAAGAGATGCAACTTGTCCTTTGAGTACAACAAATCGATTCTGAGTTATCTTTACGGCATCCTCAAAACTTAACATATGCAACTTATCAAGGATATCGGAATGTTCATCTGAATTTATATTAGTTATCTCACCATGCTTTTCAATCAGTTTATTTCCTTCTTCAGAATCTCCTATTGGACATGTGTGATGTGGAATATTAGGAATTTCAAGTAGGTGATTATTTAATTTATCCTCGACCTCACTTAATTTTTTTTTCAGTTCTACTACTTTTCCTTCAATAGACTTTGATTTCTCCATGAGTGCTGTTTTCTCTGAATCACTAGATACTTTTCTAAAAGAATCAGATATTTTATTTTTTTCACTTGCCAGGTCTTCCTTCTCTTGTATGAGCTTCTTTCTGATATTTGAGTTTTCGTTTATAAATACCGAATCAAGACTAAAGCCACGTGTTGATAGTTTTCTTGCAACCTCATCGGCGTTGATAAGCATATTTTTTAAATCATTCATCTTATTTTACAAAATTTCTCTATTTCCATTACTCTGAGGCTCAGATAAAATTCCTTTTGCCTCCATGGCTTCTATTAGATTTGCTGCACGATTATAACCAATTTTGAGTTTTCTTTGCAAAAAAGATATAGATGTTTTTTTTGTCTCTTTTACTATCTGGACAGCTTCACTATAAAGCTCATCAGATGTTTCGTTAATCTCGATATCATCATCCATATCATCATCCTCAAGGAGTATTGATTCGATATCATCATTAATTTTCTGCTCCCTTAAATAATCTGCAACTTTATTTATCTCAGTTTCGCTAACAAACGCACCATGTATTCTCTGAAGCACATGAGTGCCTGATCCTCTATATAACATATCACCCAGCCCAAGAAGTTGCTCTGCACCCATAGAGTCAAGTATTGTACGTGAGTCAATATTAGACGAAACCTTCAATCCCAAACGAGTTGGTATATTAGCTTTGATTAATCCAGTAATAACATTAACTGAAGGTCGTTGGGTAGCCAGTATAAGATGGATACCTGCTGCTCTAGCCTTTTGAGATAAACGAATAATTAAATCTTCGACTTTCTTTCCAACAGTTTGCATCATATCTGCAAATTCATCTACGACGACAACAATATACGGAAGTTTTTGATGATACTTTTCGGTATTCCCCTCTGTTGGTGTATATATTTTACTGACACCTGACTCATCATTATTTTTGATCTCTTTGTTGTATGATTGAATATTTCTTACATTTAGATCCATCATATATCTATACCTTCTCTCCATTTCCTGGACACACCAATGTAAGACGCTTTTTGCCTCATTCATATCAGTAACAACGGGATGTAAAAGGTGGGGTAATCCCTCATAAGTGCTCAACTCTAACATCTTAGGATCAATCATTAAAAATTTTAGATGATCAATATCATGTTTATAAAGTAAGCTTATAATCATTGAGTGAACTGCAACTGACTTACCTGAGCCAGTTGTTCCAGCCACTAATAAATGTGGAAGCTTATGAAGATCTACACAAATCGGATTCCCCTGGATATCTTTTCCTAAAGCCATTGTTAGAGAGGCTTTTGAATTTTCAAACTCCTTAGAACAAACTATATCTTTAAGAGATACCGTTTCTCTATCATCATTTGGTATTTCAATTCCTATGTGGGCAGTTCCTGGGACAGTCTCAACTACTCTTAAGCTTGGTACTGTCATAGTTCGAGCTAAATCCTTACTGATAGTATTGATAGTCGCAGCTTTTGTGCCAGCCACAGGCTCAATTTCAAATAATGTTACAATAGGGCCAGGTCTTACAGCTTTTACTTTTGCTGTTATTCCATAATGACCCAAATTTTGCTCAAGCATCTCTGACATAAGCTTTAGAGAGCTCTCATCATGATTAACAATTTCTGAATCATGTTTATCGAGGAATTCTAGCAATGGAAGTTTGCTATTGGTGTCAGAAAATAAGGTTTGTTGTTTCTCTTTAAAAGCTCTCTTGCTCTCCTGTGGTTTTGGTTTGACTATATCAACTTTTGTATCATTGGGTTTCTTCTTAGTGATGCTGCTTGAGTCAGTATTCCTCTGTTTAAGTAGGCTAATTTTAAAGTTAGCCTTTTCATATAAGATTCCTAATTTGTATTTGGCTTTCAAATAAAGATAAGTTGCTACTTTAACAGTATTTCTAGACACACTACTGACGGATATATCAAAATAATACACATATGAATAGAGAAGCGTTAACAATGAGGCTACTATCACACCATATGAACCAATGTAACTTGAAGAATAATTAAAAATTATATGACCAACATATCCGCCAGAGCTTGGGGCAATATATTCTAGAACAGTAGATAAACTTGAGAAGAAAATAATAAGCAACAAGAAATTAGTTATTGCTGCCCTCCTGGCAGGAATAAATATACGATATTTTGAGAGTGAATAGAATATCAAAAAAGCAGCTAGTAAGTACGATGTTTTACCTAGAATCATAAAAGTCATGTGTGAAATATATGATCCTATTATGCCAATATAATTATTAATGGTACTCCCTAAGCCCGTTTGGAAAAAATTTGGATCAGATGGATCATGAGAAATAATGGATAAAGTAAAAAGAAGTGAAAAAGTTAGTAAAAAGAAATTAAAAATCTCTTTTGGCAGATAATCGAACTTTGATTTAGAAAGCTTTTTATTTCTTTTTATCTGAGACAAATGTACCTCATTTAATAAGAATTATACAAATTTTTTATCATAATATATACATATATAACGATAACAAATTATTGTGTATAATGACTTGGTTGAATCTACAACCTAAGGATATTTATGGATAAAAAACATGTAAAACTTCTTGTCTTGGGATCTGGTCCAGCTGGGTATACAGCTGCGCTGTACGCCTCAAGAGCAAATATGAAGCCATTATTATTGACTGGATTAGAGATTGGTGGACAACTAACTACAACAACAGACGTTGAGAATTGGCCTGGTGACGCCAATGATCTCCAAGGTCCTGATTTAATGGAGAGGATGAAAGATCATGTAAAGAAATTTAATACTGAAATTATTATGGACCAGATTAAATCCGTTGATTTACAAAAAAGACCATTTGAGTTAAATGGTGATGATGCAGTATATACATGTGATAGTCTTATTATTGCTACAGGTGCGTCAGCTAAATATCTTGGATTAGAATCAGAAAAAAAATACTTGGGTAAAGGAGTCTCTGCATGTGCAACATGTGATGGTTTCTTCTATCGTAATCAAGAGGTTGTTGTTGTTGGTGGTGGAAATACTGCAGTTGAAGAGGCACTATATTTATCAAATATTGCATCTAAAGTAACTTTGATTCATAGAAGAGATAAGCTAAGAGCTGAGGCAATACTAGTAGATAGAATCAAACAAAAAGAAAAAGATGGTAAAGTCGAATTTGTGTGGAACCATACGCTCGATGAGGTACTTGGTGATAATGATAAAGTACAATCAGTCAGAGTAAAGCATGTAGAATCTAACGAGATGAAGGAAATAAAGTGCTCAGGGGCTTTCATAGCCATTGGCCATAAACCTAATACTGATATCTTTAGAGGTTCGCTTGATATGGATGACACAGGGTATCTCAATATCAAGGGTGGTTCGTCTGGAAATGCCACACAATGCTCTATTGAAGGAGTCTTTGCAGCTGGTGATGTATCTGATTCAATATATAGACAAGCAATTACATCAGCAGGCGCTGGATGTATGGCAGCATTAGATGCAGAAAAATATTTAGATAAATAGTTAAATACTATTTCCCAAGAAGTGCATTCCTAATATATATATAAATAAAATTATTAGTGCATAAAAAGCTAATTGTAATAGATAATGAATAAATTCAAATCTATCATCAATTTTTTTTCTCAAAAAACCAAGGGCTAATATCGCGAAAAATAATATTAAAAGAACTCTCATGCTACGTGATTGTCGATCAGTTTTTTAATATCTTTAGCATTCTTGTTGGCTATAATCATATGTTCCTCAAGTGTGTCTAGGGATTTCACTTTATCAGTAATAAAAGAGTTATCAGATATAATTTCTGATACTGTTTCCTTAAATTTTGCTGGATGAGCTGTAGACAAAGTTACCAGAATATCTTCAGATAATTTTTGTTTTTTGCCACACATGACTCCGACAGCAGTATGTGGATCTAAGGTAATATCATATTTTTTAAAATAGCTTAAAATTATTTCTTCAACTTCTTTTTTATTTGCAGTATCAGATGAAAAATAGGTACCTATGTACTCTCTCATTTCATTAGATAATTTGTATGAGCCTTTATTTTTTAAATTTTCCATTAAGTCCGAGACAACATTTGAATCCTTACAGGCATCATATATTAATCTCTCAAAATTACTAGATATCTGAATATCAATGCTCGGGGATGATGTGCTTATAACATCTTTCACAGCATGTTCTCCCGTTTTCAGAGTACGATCGAGAATATTATTTTCATTAGTTCCAATTATAAGTTTCCTAAAATTTAGTCCCATTTTTTTTGAGATATATCCAGCTAATATGTCCCCGAAGTTTCCTGTTGGAACTGAAAATACAACGTTTTCAATATCCGAGATTCTGCTTGCTGCGTAAAAATAGTAAGTAATTTGGCACATAATTCTAGCCCAGTTAATAGAATTTATCGCACCTAAGTTCTTTGATTTCTTATACTCTTCGTCTGAAAATACCTCTTTGATAAGATTCTGACAATCATCAAAGTTTCCTTTTATTGCAATATTAATAATATTTTTTGATGACACTGTAGTCATAAACTTCCTTTGCGTAGGTGATATTAGGTTGTGTGGATGAAGAATAAAAACATTCGATGACTGTACAGATTCAAATCCATATATCGCTGCTGATCCAGTATCCCCTGATGTTGCACCTAATATATTAATTTTTTTATTATCTGCAGTAAGATAGTAATCCATTAGCCTAGATATAAATTGCATTGCAATATCCTTGAATGCGTAAGTAGGTCCATGAAACAATTCAAGCAGATACTCTTTTTCTTCTATTTGATTTAAAGGAGTTATTTCATCATTAGTAAACTTGTTATAAGACTCAAATATTATTTCTTTCAGCTTATCATCAGATATTGATGTGTCGATGTAAGGCTTAAATATATGGAAGGCTATATCTTGATAAGACATGTTTTTAAATTCAGTAATGAGATCATTGTCTAGCTTTGGCCAAACAGATGGAATATACAAGCCACCGTCACTGGCTAGTCCTTCGAAAATTACATCTTTAAAATAAAGTTCTTTCGCTTGCCCTCTTGTACTCTTATAAATAAGTGGTTGTATGTTGTCAGTCGTCATTGAACACCCTAATAAGATTAATGTCTCCGATTATGTTATCCATAGTCTCTATTTTGTTAATAGCAGATAAAATATTTTTATATCTTACTGAATTTGTAATCATTACAACTGGAATTAATTTTTCGTTTTCAAAAGGTTCATGCTGAGTGACTGCTTCAATACTAATTTGATGCTTCGCTAGTGTGGAAGTAATGTCAGCCATTACTCCGGGTACATCATTAGCAAACATCCTAAGATAATATTGATTAGAGATATTTTGAATATCTACTAATTCTCTAGAGCCAGAACCAATGGGATCAGGCTTGCTTTTTACTTTTCTATCTAAATGAATGCAGTAGTCAATAATATTTGATACAACTGCAGACGCTGTGGCAGCACCCCCTGCTCCATGCCCGTATAACATAGATGTTCCAAACTTATCTCCTATAACTTTGACAGCATTCATCACACCATCAATTTTTGATAGGATATTTTTTTTATTTACCAAAGCAGGATGAACTTTGCATTCAATTTGAGAATCATTCGATCGCGCCGTTGCAATATGTTTGATTTTATAACCAAGCTCGCTAGCATAATCAATATCCATACTTTCAATCGATTCAATGCCCTCTATGTGCATATTTTTATATGGAGATTTTATGTCAAAAGCAATATTTGCAAGTATGGAAATCTTATGGGCAGCGTCAAATCCCCCGATATCAAATGATGGGTCAGCCTCAGCATATCCAAGTTCCTGGGCATTTTTCAACGCGTCTTTAAAGCTCTTTTTCGCAGATGACATCTGATCAAGAATATAATTAGATGTCCCATTGATAATACCGCTGATTGATATGATATTTTCATTTAGCATATTATGTTTTAAAGAGCTTATAACTGGGATAGCTCCTGCAACTGAAGCCTCGTAACCAATATAACTATTTTGCTTATTTGACAATTCAAAAAGATCTTCACCTTTCTCTGCAATTAGGGCTTTATTAGCTGTTATGACTGACTTTTTTTTACTAATTGCTCCTTTAACGAGGTCATAGGCTAAATCAGTACCACCTATTAGCTCGACGACTAAATCGCAATCTGAATCTAAAACGCTCAAAATATCTGAGGTGAACTCAATGCTTTCGGTCTTAAATTTTTTTCTCTCAATTGACCTGTCTGCAATAATTGATATACATATATCTCTGCCACAGTTTTTAATTATTTTTTCTTTGTAAGCAAGAACATGATTTACAAAACTCTGGCCGACTGTTCCAAATCCACATACGCCTATTTTAATCATTCATACTCCTCTATAATGAGGATATAATATCACTAATAAATCTTAAATGCTTGGTATTATGGAACTCGTTGAAGATAGGAATAATAATAACTTTAATATAAAAAAATATTCAGATAGGACTATTTATTTTTCAAATTCTAACTATATTGAGCCAATAGTTTTTCATCAGGATAATATTTCAACTTTTTCTGTTCTTAAGCCTGAATCTATAACAATTAAAGATTTACAAAATTATTTTGCATCAGTGAATCTTGTACTGATTGGCACAGGTGAAAAAAACATCATATTAAGTCAGGACCTAATAAAACATATGCATAAACTAAATAAAGGACTAGAGTTCATGAATACAGAGTCTGCTTGTAAAACACATAATCTATTACTGTCAGAAAAAAGATCCTTTGTCTCGATTTTATATCCATAGCGCAATAGCAAATAATATGATTATTAGAGTACCAATCAATAAAAGATATTTATTAATAACCATCAGCATATATTGACCATATTTGAAACAGACAAGTGATACAAGGAAAAATCTTGCTCCTCTACCAAAAACTGAAATTAATATAAACAGAACGATATTATAATTTAATACTCCAGCTGAGATAGTAAAAACTTTGTATGGTATCGGTGTGAACGCAGCTATAAATAGAAAAATGATTCCATATGTTTGAAAATAATTTTTAGCAATTAAATACTGCTCGTACTTCCCAAGATTATGTAAATATGGTTCTACAACATCATATAGATAATAGCCTAAGTAGTAGCCAACGATTCCTCCTAATACAGACCAAATTGTAGCCGTAATAGAAATACTGATCCAATTATGTTTACCTGACATGACCATTGGTGCTAATAGTGCATCAGTTGGAATTGGAAAGAAGATTGACTCTGTAAAACTCAATAGCCTAAGGTACAAAATTGCTTTTACAGACCCACATGTATTAATAATAGATTCTAAGTACTTATTCATCACTCTCAATGCCATCAAGCATTGGAACAAAAACTACCTCTTCGATAATTTTCTTTACCAATCCACTCTTAGTATTTTTAAGTTTAATTAGTCTCTGACCATCATTCATTTTCATAGGCAGAACAATTCGTCCAGATACTGATAGTTGATCAACCAATAATGACGGAATGCTAGACGCGGCAGCTGTTATAATAATTGCATCATATGGAGCATTATTTTTATGTCCCAAATGACCATCTCCTAATTTATAAGTTATATTTTTAAAGCCCAATTTTGATAGTCTCTCTTTGGATATGTCATGTAATGATTTTATTCTTTCAATAGTCGTGACTTTATCAAATAGCATTGACAGAATTGACGTTTGATAGCCTGAGCCTGTTCCAATTTCTAACACGTTTTTCATTGACGTCATTTCGTGAATTAATTCTGTCATTTTTGCGACTATATAAGGCTGAGATATTGTCTGTCTAAATCCTATTGGTAAAGATACGTTCTCATATGCTCTATTTGTTAATGCAGAATCGATGAATAAATGTCTCGGCATACTAGATACTAGATCTATTACCTCATTATTTTTAATTCCTAAAGTTTTCAATTCTTCACCTAATTTTCTTCTAACTGCTTCGGAGGTGAGTCCAGCACCTTTTACTTCATTTATATTCATAATAATTTTTGTAATTTCTTATAAACCACGGTATCTGTCATATCAATCATTATAGGTGTAACTGAGATATAACCTTCTTTTGTGTTATGAAAATCAGTGCCTTTTGTATAAATACCCATGCCAACGTCTCCAATTTCATAAAAAGTATTTTTCTTATTCAGAGTTTTTTTTGCTTTTTTAGATATCTTTCTTTTTCCCAGTAATGAAACCCTTATTCCCTTTATTTTTGAAAAAGGTATATCAGGAATATTAATATTAAACACTGTCTTTAGTGTTTGCAGTTTAGTAAATACAAAATCTAATACATACTTAGTCTTTTGTGGAAGATCATCTATATATTTAGGATCTCTTGAATTAATAGAAATCGCATAGCTTCCTAGTTTTGCATGTCTTCCCTCAATAGCTGCACCTACAGTACCGGAGTAAACGACATCATCGCCCATGTTTGAACCAAAATTTATACCACTGAATACAACATCTGGGTACTTTTTTAATATACCTCTGCTACCTATGTGGACACAATCAGCAGGAGTACCATAGACCTTGTAGAATCTTTCAGAGATCATCACCGTTTTAACTGGACGATGTACACTAAGACAGCTACTTGAAGCGCTAATATCTTTGTGAGGTGAAACTGTAAGAACGGTCCCAAAACTACCTAGAGCATTTCTCAAAACTTTTAGTCCAAGTGATTTACAACCATCATCATTTGACAACAATATATTCACAAATACTCCATATGTAGATATGATGAAAATCATAGTATATCTCTATTTGGTATGAAAAAAGGCAAAAAAATTAAAGAATTAGAGGAATGGCTCAATAATGCAAAAGATGCAGAGTTTAATGATAATTCTGATGATGTCATAAAGGATTATGAAGAGGTCGCTCTGGACAGTGATTTTGAGTATATTTCTACTATTGATAATAATACAGGAGACTTTGAATATAAAGGTAATGGCGTGCAAGATTATGTGTTGAACAAACTAAAAAAGAAAAGTACAACAGATATTAAAACACAGATAGATTTACATGGAGAGACAATAAAAGATTCTATTAGTAAGTTAAATGACTTTTTCTCTTATGCATACACACATGATATCAAATTTATAAAGATCATTTGTGGAAAAGGGAAAAATAGTATTGATAAAATACCCAAAATAAAAATCACGGCTCAGGCATTTATAAAAACTTGTAGAATTGTGAACGCTGCATGTACAGCTATGGATAGAGATGGGGGGATAGGAGTTCTAAAAGTTAAATTGAAAAACTAGCTCTTTCTGAAATATTTAAATTTCTATATTCTCCTGGTTTAAGATCTCCGATTAGAATTTGTGAATATCTAATTCTATGTAAAGATATAGTCTTTATACTAACTTGTGTGAGAGAGTTTCGTATTTCTCTGTTTTTACCTGTTGATAAGATAATGCTATATATCTTGGTTCTCTTTTTTGATATGTGATTAAATTTACCGATCTGACCATCATTTATAGGAACACCCTTTAGCAGGGCTCTCATAGAGTCTTGAGAAATAGGTTTATCAGTTTCTACAAGGTATTCTCTATCGAAATTATTAGATGGATGCATTATTTTATTTGCAAGATCTCCATTATTTGTAAACAAAATTAAACCTGATGTATTTAAATCTAATCTGCCGATATTTATCCATTTTCCTTTAACTTCAGGTAAATGATCGAATACACTATTTGAATTATATGAATCTCTCATGCTTACAACTTCCCCAATTGGCTTGTAATATTTTATAATTTCAACTACTTGATCAAATGCTAATGTCAAATCAATCTGCTTATCATTGACCTTCACTATGTCTCCTCGATACCATTTATCCCCCAGTGACACTATTTTGTCATTAATCTTTATTTTACCGGATTCAATAAGTTGTTCTGCAGATCTTCTTGAACAGTAGCCAATCTTGGAAAGTAATTTTTGTACCCTATACATATTCTAAATAATTGATTATATTAATAAATCATGAAAAAACTTAATATTGTAGTTGTAATTGTATCTGATACTAGGACAGATGATACAGATAAGTCGGGTAAAAAACTCAAACATCTTATAGAAAATGATGGGCATATTGTTTTAGATAAAACTATTGTCAAAGATAATATTTATGAAATCAGGAAAGTTGTATCTGATAATATTTTAAATAATAAGGTTGATGTAATAATACTGAGCGGGGGTACTGGTATAACTGGCTCAGATGGAACACCTGAAGCAGTAATTCCATTGATGGATAAAACTATAGATGGTTTTGGTGAACTATTTCGACAAAAGTCTTTTGAAAAGATTAAAACCTCATCTCTTCAGTCGAGGGCAATTGCAGGTGTTGCGAATAAAACATTCATTTTTGTTCTGCCTGGATCGATGGATGCATGTATAACGGCATGGCAAGATATAATAACTCATCAACTAAACAGTGATACAAAACCTTGTAATCTTGTAATGCTAATGCCTAG
>CAJWRL010000018.1 GCA_913046125.1 uncultured Gammaproteobacteria bacterium | reverse complement strand
AAGCTGACCACCATGATCGTGGAGAAACACATTTCTGGGAACTTGAAAACGTAGGCGCACCTAACACAGGTTGGGGCTACTTCACAATTTTCGCGCTAGCACTAGTACCACCACTATGGCACTGGTATATGCGTAAAAGATTAGCTACTTGGGATGAAAAATTCGCAACAGCTGAAGAAAAAGGTATCGCTAACAGAATCAACAACGAAGTTGGTTACAAAGGTACTTCATTCAAAGGCGACGAGCTATCTTTCCCTGTAGAAAACTAATATAGGAAATATCAAGAATCAAAAGGACTTGATGCACCCCCTCTTTTGAGGGGGTGTTTTTTTATATATCATCCCAACCTTTGATTTTATGATTCTTAGGCAAGTCTCCTCTGGCTCTTAATTTCATTTGAATAAATTTTGGCATCCAGTTGTATGGATTGTTATCACCATAGTGCACCTGAGACTTTCTTCCATCACTAGATCTGGTAATTAAAGTCAGATTCTCATCACCTATACGTCGATAGTGTTTATATTTGGCAAAGCCTGTATCAATAACCTTAACCTTTCCTCTGTAAGTCTTCCCAGTAAAGATTAATCGCAGTTCACTAATTATGCCTCTAAAGCCATCTCGATCAAATCCTGCACTTAAGTGTGATATTAGATTAGTAGTGAAAGCATATAGTCTTCTCATTACCATCAACCTCTAACTTGCAACTAATACACTTATGCTTTAGACCTACTGTCGTAAGAGTCTTTACAATAATTAGGTTAGCAAGACCGCCTTTAATATTTTTAGGTAGCACGATCTCAAAATGACTATTTTTATTCTTCACAGTATAAGGCTGTATCTTTATTTTACTGTTGCATATTATCGCTCTTAGCTCGTCATTAATTTCAACTGAGGGTATTCCCGTATACCTCTTACTATCTTTGAAAAACGTTGCTTTTATAGAACCAGAATATGCTCCAATTTTCGACGAACTTAGTGGGTTGTCAAGTTCCGCTGTAGTTTCATGATTTCTCATTTTTTTCTCCTCTTTAGTGTTTTTACTGATCAGTAATGGCACACAATCTAGAGTTCAAATGCCAAAAAAAAACCATCATGCTAAAGCAGTGATGGTTACTGATCGCTTTAGCTCTTTTACGCCTGCAAGCTGATGTTCAAATTAGGCGTACGCTTATTACATCATCTGATCTAATCACTGTCAACTTTTTTGTTAAAAGGATGATATAGATTATCGATTAAGTTTAATTCAATTTCTCTGTTTTCAAGACCCATGACCTCTCTATCGGCATCTGTTGCATCCTCATATGAAAGAAAAATTTTATCCCATATAGTAAAGATACTTGCATAGTTAGCTTCTCGCGACTTTCTAACTCTCGTATGGTGATTAGTATGATATTTGGGTGTTACAATAAATTTTGATAGGGAAGCATCAAATTTTTCATTGATTCTAATGTTGCTGTGATGAAATTGTACAGAGAGGACAAGGATAATCTCATAGAATAAAAACTCTGCAAGTGAAATTCCAAAAAATAAAATAATAACTGCTTTGTATAGCGTAGATAAAATAAGTTCACCTATATGAAATCGAAGTGAAGTCCCCACATCCATATGTGTATCTACATGGTGGACAAAGTGAAACCGCCAAAGAAATTGATTTTTGTGATTGAACCTATGCCACCAATACATGGCAATATCCAATATTAAAAAACTTATAATAAATTTAATAATATTGTAATCAGCTACGAGATATAAAAGACCAAATTGATTTTCTGTAACAAGCAGGAGCATTGGCATCAATATAAAGAGGACAGGTAATCTCATTATTACTGTGTTGATCAAAGCAACAGCGGAATGGAAAAGTAGTCTTTTGTAACGTCTGGTTTTCCAAGTTCTATTGGAGTATTTAGTCTCTAGGAAAAAAAATAAAATAAACCCTAAAATAAAAAAGGAAAGCTTCAAACTTGTCAGAGTCTCTATAGTCATAATTCATTATATCATTTCTTCAATAATTACTGATATACTATTGTGATGACAGATTCAGAGAGACATCGATTAAGTTTAATTATCGCAACACTTGGACCTTCTACTGATAATGAAAAAGAGCTCATTACAATGCTAATGGCCGGCATTGCAAGACAGTGGACAGACGGAGTGGATATAGCACGAGTACTTCACAGTGACGGAGAGGATCTGGCTAGGCAGAGGATTGACACATTCAGAGAACAATCAAAGAAAAGAAACTTGTCAACATCAGTCTACTTGGATACTGATGGATCTGACATGGACAGCTATCTAGCTTTTGCAAATGATGTCGTCCCAGAGATTGTCACATTTGATAAAAGTAATGGATTGGACTTTTTCAAGTCTATAAAAGATAAGCTGAATCAAGAGAGTAAATTATGTGTGAGAGTAAAACTGGGAGAGAGCACAGAGGATTT
Source organism: uncultured Gammaproteobacteria bacterium (assembly GCA_913046125.1). Classification (GTDB taxonomy): domain Bacteria; phylum Pseudomonadota; class Gammaproteobacteria; genus CACLCV01. The sequence continues at coordinate 11,404 of CAJWRL010000018.1, read as the reverse complement.
AGATGATTATTTTAAGGAATGTGATTACTCAATGATCGAGCTAGATTCAAAAGTTATACATGATGAAAAAATTGTTAAAAGATCGAAAGACAATGGTTGTGAGCCTATATATTTAGCTTTAATCCCTACATTAATGTCTGGTCAAGTTCAGTCAAGAGAAGAAAATTTTGAAATTGGTCATACTCTTGAAGAAGGATTTGATTTAGTAGCTCTATATCAAGAGACAGCTCACGGTCCATATGCTGCTAGATCAGTTAAGTGTATAGATGAAATAAGCGTTGAGTCCGAAAAACTTAGAGTGAATCCATTTCAGGATACTTTAGATAAATTTTTCTCTTTCTTTAAGAAAAAATAACTAACCTGGGGGCCAGCCTAGGGTCCTGTTAGCAAGCACATGAATGTGTAAGTGGAAGACAGTTTGACCTGCTTCACTACCATTGTTTATAACAAGTCTATAATCTTTTATTCCTTTTTTTGACATTTCATTTTTGATGGCAATCATAAGGTGGTCGATAATGCCATGATCTGTCTCAGACAAATCGGAAATACCCCTAATTTCCTTCTTTGGTATTGCTAAGTAATGAATAGGTGCCTGAGGGCTTATATCCTCAATGATTATACATGCGTCATCCTCAAATATTATATTAGCTGGTATCTCCCTATCAATGATTTGTGAAAATATAGATTTCTCTTTCATTTTGGTGGCTGATATGGGTTTTGCATGAATTGTGTTTTGAATTTCTCTAATTCAGTGTGCGGCATAGGCCCATCATTACTTTTATGATCGCTAGACTTATTCTCTAACATATTTTTAATAAGTTCATTATTCTCTTTTTGAAGCTTGATTAGTCTATTCATAAACACCAACCCAATTATCGTAGTAATAATAAAGAATATTAATAGAAGTAGTATGACTATATTCACGATACCTCTTTTAGTTTATCGATTACTTCTTCTACATGCCCTTTTACTTTTACGTTTCTCCACGCATGTAGTATTTTGCCACTTTCGTCAATTATAAAAGTCGACCTATCAACTCCCATATATTTCCTTCCATATAAACTTTTCTCTTTGATAACATCAAAACTCTTACATAATTTTTCTTCTGGGTCAGATATCAAGGGAAATTTGAAGCCATGCTTTTCTATAAACTTCTCATGTAAACTCAATTTGTCTCTTGATACACCAACTACGTTTGCTTTCAACTTTTTTATCTTAGATAGATTATCATTAAATTCTATACTTTCTGTAGTACATCCTGGCGTAAGATCCTTTGGATAGAAATATAGTATCAACTTCTTGTCCAAAAAATCATAAAGCTTACTCTTTTTTGTATCTGTGCATTCAATTTTTAAATCTTTTGCTTTTGTATTTATTTTTCCATTAGCCATAATTACTCCTAATTAACTTTTCTAGCCCTTTCGACTAGCATGATAGGGACACCATCTCTGATAGGATAGGCTAGCCCAGACTCTTTACATAACAATTCATTCTTAGTCTTATCATATTCCAGTTTGCCTCCTGATTTGGGACAAACGAGAATCTTTAAAAGATCATCATTCATACATTAGAAATATATTTCATATAAATCAAAATTCAAGTGATTTACATATTTTAATATGCAATAATAATTTCGATGAAAATTTATCTATCTTTATTAACTCTTGCCTTCAGTATTACATCTTTTGCATTTATGAGTGGTATAGATCCAAGTCGTGACACACAAGGTGAAATAGATATTATTGGTGCGACAATACCTTTAGCACCTCCTAGTGCAACAGTTAATGCCGGATATGTTAAATTCACAAATACGTCTGACAAAGACGTAGAATTCCACAGCTTTACAAGTCCAGTCTATGACAGTGTAGAAATGCACGTTATGGAATTCAATTCTGGAACTGCAAAAATGAAACAAGCTAAGATGATTCTTGTACCAGCAAATGACAGTATAGAGCTTAAACCAGGTGGTACTCATCTTATGTTGATTGGACCGAGGAGGGATATCAAAGCTGGTGAGCAAATACTAATGATTGCCCAAGATAGCCTTGAGAGAAGATTTATGCTTAAGTTCAATGTCGTTGACTTTAGAGAGTCGAAAGTAAATGATCAAAGTGATCATGGTCACCACAATCACTAATCTTATTTAGACTTGTTTTTTCTTGAATCATCCATACATTTAGATTATGGATATAAACAATATAAAATTTACTGACAAAGTGAGAGAAATTTTCTCATTGTCTGATCAAAAGGCAAAACAGTATAAGCATCAACATATCGATAATGTACATGTGTTATTGTCTATTCTAGATACATCATGTCTTGGTAGAAAGTTATTAGAAGTCTCTAAGCTTAATCTAGACAAACTTAGAGTTGAGTGTATGGATGAAATTAACTCGCTTCCTGTTATTTCCAATCTCAGTGAAAAAACTGAGATTACATCCAGGTTATATAATGTCTTAAAAAGCTCAGAGAGTGAATCTCGAAGTGTGGGAGACACATATGTTGCCTCAGATATCTTGGCTGTGCAGATTCTTAATGACAAATACTCCAAAGATAGTCGAAAAAATACTGAGTTCGATCTAAATGCGGTTAAGACCAATCTTTTGTTAGACAGAGAAAAAAACAAAATTATGACTGCCTCAGCAGAAGAAAGTGCATCCTCAGTATCAGAGTATTTAATTGACATAACAAAACAAGCAGAGGAAGGAAAATTAGACCCTGTAATTGGTCGTGACACGGAGATCAGGCGAACAATTCAAGTTCTGCAAAGACGTACAAAAAATAATCCTGTGCTAATTGGTGAGCCAGGAGTTGGTAAAACAGCCATTATCGAAGGCTTAGCACAAAGAATAATTAATAAAGAGGTACCCTCTGGCTTAAAAGACAAAACAATAATGCAACTTGATCTAGCAGCGCTTTTGGCGGGTTCTAAATTTAGAGGTGATTTTGAAGAAAGATTAAAATCAGTAATTAAGGAAATAGAAAAAAATAATGATAAATATATTTTATTCATAGATGAAATACACACTATGGTTGGCGCAGGCAAATCCGAGGGATCACTAGATGCAGGAAATATGCTCAAACCGGCACTTGCACGAGGAGAGCTTCATTGTATAGGTGCAACGACACTTGATGAATTTAGAGAAAACATTGAAAAAGACCCAGCGCTTGAAAGAAGATTTCAAAAGGTAATTATTGAACAACCCTCGCAAGATGAGACAATTGCAATTCTAAGGGGTCTAAAAGAAAAATATGAAATACATCATGGAGTCTCAATTTCAGACTCGTCAATCATAGCTGCTACTAGACTCTCCACAAAATACATTACAGACAGAAATCTACCAGATAAAGCAATAGATCTCATTGATGAGTCTGCCAGCTTAATTAGAATGGAAATCGATTCAAAACCTGAAGATTTAGATGAGCTTGAGAGAAAAATCATTACATTAAAGATAGAAAAAGAGGCTCTATCTAAGAGTCAAGATGATGAGGGCAACGCAATAGATGAAATCTTAAACAAACTAAAAGATCTAGAGAAAAAATATAATGAACTAGAAAAAGTTTGGGCCGGAGAGAAAGATATTTTGAATAAATCGAATGCCCTCAAATCTCAGCTAGAAGAATCAAGATTGCAACTGGAAAGTGCTAAAAGAAATGGCGATCTAATGAAGATGGCAGAATTAAGGCATGGAGTTATTCCTGAAATTGAAAATAGTCTAAAAGATTCAGAGACCATTAATCATAAGGATTTAAAACTTCTTCGTAATAGAGTAACAGAGGAGATTGTAGCAAATGTTGTATCGAAATGGACTGGCATTCCTGTCTCATCAATGATGTTGTCTGAAAAAGAAAAGTTGCTTAACTTAGAAAAAAAACTATCTGAATCTGTTGTGGGACAAGAGAGAGCTGTTACTGCTGTGAGTAATGCGATCAGAAGGTCTAGGGCTGGCATATCAGATCCAGATAAACCCAATGGAGTATTTCTATTTCTTGGACCTACAGGAGTTGGTAAAACAGAACTTACGAAGGAATTATCAAGACAGCTATTCGATAACATAGATTCACTCATTAGATTGGACATGTCAGAATTCGCTGAAAAACATAATGTGTCAAGATTTATTGGCGCGCCTCCAGGTTATGTTGGGTACGAGCAAGGAGGATCACTCACTGAGATAGTCAGGAGGAAACCATATTCAATTGTATTGTTGGATGAGATAGAGAAAGCTCACCCTGAAGTTTTAAATATCCTTCTTCAACTATTCGATGACGGAAGATTGACTGATGGTCAGGGCAGGGTTATCGATTTCAAGAATACAATTATTGTTATGACTTCCAACCTTGGTGCTGAGTATTTCAGTGAACCTGACGTTGATCTAAAAAATAAAATAAAAGATATTATACAGAAAAGTTTCAGACCTGAATTCATAAACAGAATTGATGATATTATTGCATTTAACAAGCTTAGTGCAGAAAATTTAAAGACTATAACTATCAATCAACTATCTCAACTATCTAAGAGAGTATATCGTGACATGGCAATTGAGACAATTTTTGATACCTCTGTGATTGATTATTTATCAAAGGTCAGTGATAACAACATTTATGGGGCCAGACCTATAAAGAGAAAAATTCAGACGCAGATCGAAAATGAATTATCTAAGTTAATTATCTCTGACGATATTGTTAAAGGTGGAAGCTATACTATCAGCATCAAAGACGGAAGACTAGCATCAACTCTAAATCAAAAACAGATACAATCAAATCCATCTTCTTGATTTCGCTTTGTAATTTTCATATTCAACACCGAATAAGTTTCTCAAGTAAGTTTCCTCTCTTTTGATTATAAAATAATGTAAAGCAATTGCAGTAAAAATAGACATTAAACTAATATGTAAAAAACTAAGTGATATTCCAAGACCAATTTGAAGTATAACTAAAGCAAGATACATAGGATTTCTGATGTATTTATAAATACCACCAGTTATGAGTTTATTTGACTGAGTAGTCGGATTTGGATCCTCTTCATTTTGCCTAAATAACCCAACAGATAAAAAAATCAACATAAATGATACAAAAATGACTAATCCACCTAATTCAGGAGATCTTAAAATATCAAAAAATGTTGGAAGCTTATAGAGCTGAATGATGTAAAGGTTACTTATACCGATGAAAAAACCTAAATTTAACGACAATAACATAATGAGCGGTGGGAAGGTTGGAATAGCTGGTGAATTATTCAATTCTCTAGGAAAATACGAGATGTGTATGAACAAAAGAAAAGCAAGACCTGAGATAAATGCCATCATACCAAGTGAGAATGCACTCTCAATCTGTATTTGTGTATTACCTAAATACCAACTAAAGAAATTTATATACTGATAAAACATATTTGCTAATAATAGATATGAACTATACTTTTTGAACATAATCGCTTATGAATATATAGTCATCTACCGTGAGGTTTTCTGCTCTTAGGTTTGGTCTCAAATTTATGGTACTGAAATCATTTTCGCTAAGATAAGATTTAAGTGAAGTCTTGATCATTTTCCGCCTACCCTCAAATGCTGATTTGACGATATTATAAAAAATTTTCTCCTGATTTTTATTATGAAAAGGATATTTTTTTGCAGACAATCTTACGAATGAGGACTTTACTCTTGGTTTGGGTGAGAAAACATTCTCACTTATGTCAAACAATTTTTGCACATTAAAGTAGGCTTGAGCCATGATACTCAGTCTTCCATAGATTTTGGAATTAGATTTAGCAACTATTCTGTCAACAACTTCTTTTTGTAACATAAAATGCATATCTATAATCTTATTACAATTGCACATCTTAAAAATTATTTCTGTTGAAATATTATAGGGAAGATTACCTACAACTCTCACTGATTGGTCAAGGCTGTCTATATTATAATTTAAGATATCAATATTAAGTATTGTGCTATTCTCATATTCATGAAATTTACTCTTAAGATTATCAATGAGATCAGGATCTTTTTCAATTAGAATCATTTTTTTGACTTTCGCAATAATAGATTTTGTCATTGCTCCATCTCCTGGTCCTATTTCAATAATCTCATCATGCTGAGACGGCCTGATGGACTTCACCAGCTTATCAACAATATTTTGATCTTTAAGAAAATGTTGCCCAAGATTTTTTTTATATTGCACTTTTGGAAATATCTCTAGCAACTTTTAATGCTTGAATAAAACTTGAGATGTCAGCTTTACCAGTGCCTACCAGTTCTACAGCTGTTCCATGATCTACAGATACTCGAATTATAGGTAGCCCGAGTGTTACATTTGTAGTTTTACTAAAGTCATCAAATTTTATGACAGGTAAGCCCTGATCGTGATACATCGAATGTATCACATCGTACTTGTTCACGAACTTTTTGATGAATGCAGTATCTGCTGGAACTGGCCCATCAATTTCTATCCCCATTTTTTTGAGAGATTTTACGGCAGGTATGATGATATCAATTTCCTCTCGCCCAAGTAGTCCATCTTCTCCAGCATGTGGGTTAATTCCGCATATAAGTATTTTTGGTTTGGTATAACCAAATTTAGTCTTAAGGTCCTCATTTACTATACGTACAGTTTCTATAATTTTATTTTTTGTTATTTCCATTGTAATTTTTTTTAGTGGGATATGAATTGTTTGAAGAGTTACCTTAAGCCTATTATTCATTAACATCATTATTGATTTAGATTTGCAAAGTTTTGCGAGAAATTCAGTGTGCCCAGAAATTTTATAACCACCGGCATTAAGTATGGATTTAGATATCGGCCCCGTGACCATTGCGTCAAAATCTCCACGCATACAGCCTTCAGCTGCTGTTTGTATAGTATCTATTACAAATGAAGCATTCTTAGGACTCATGTGTCCTGGCTTATTTTCCGCTCTGAGTTTTAGAGGATACACATTAATTATTCCTAACCCACTGAGTGTTTTTGATGTAACTGCCTTTAATAGATTAATTTTAATTCTAATCTTTAGTTTTTTTGAGCTATCTAACAATAGTTTTGGGTCTGTAATGAATATATGATTACGCGTAATGTTCGATTTCGCCATCATGACGCAAATATCAGGACCAATACCCGCCGGATCGCCTAAAGTTATAGCTATTCTCTTGTTCATCTAACGTATTCGATGTACGCCTGATCTTTAAGTTTAGCCAGCCACTCTTTTTTTGCGATAGCAACTTTTCTATCTTTGAGTATAGAAATCGCTTGGTTTCTTTTGATGTTGTCCGAGATGTTTTTTATTCTCTTGTCCTCTAAATATAGTATGTGCCATCCAAATCGTGTACTGAATGGTTCACTTACTTCACCAACTTCCATATTAATCATTACTTTTCTAAAATTCTCCACTACTAATTCTTTTGTGATCCAGCCAAGTGTGCCTCCTTCGATCGCAGAGGCATTATCTTCAGAGAGCTCCTCTGCATATTTAGAAAAAGATTCACCATTTTGGACACTATTTTTAATTTTATAAAACCTTTTTTTAATTTCATCTGGTCCTTCCATAGGATTCGTTTTCATAAGAATATGACTAACTTTGAACTCATCAACAAGAATATTGCTCTCAAGTACACGAAGCAAAGTAAAGCCTTTCCCTGTTTTAAAAACTCTACTGTACTTATCTTTATCAAGTAATTGGAGATTACTTTGATAGATATCTGGAAGCTTATAGACTTGAACATCTTCAAGTATAGTTTTTTTTATATCGTAAGCAGGGTATTTTTTTTCTTTATCTTCTATTTCAGTCGACTTAATCCCATCAAGCACAATTGTAGCTTGACTTAAATTTAACTTATTAGTTTTGTCGACGATGACGTATTCTTCTAATCTAATCTTACCGTCTACCTGAGGCAATTTATTATTTTTTAAATAACTTTCTATTTCTTCATCTGATACATATGCCCTATTAGTAAACTGTGTTCTGAAAAGTTCTTGTCTTTGTATATTTCTTCTCAGGTTATCCAGATATTTCACATAGCTAACATTCTGTCTCTCTACTGCGTCTTTAAGTTGAAGCACAGTCAAACCTTGATTTCTGGCTATTAGCTTAAGACGATTTTGAAGGTCAATATCTGAGATTCTTATACCCATTCTACTGCTTGCCTGATCTAAAAGGGATTCCTCAATTAACTGATCTAGAATTCGATTTTTAATTTTAACAAATTCAATTCTACTCAAATTTTGCAAATTAACCTCTTTCATCCTCTCGTCTAAATCTGATTGCAATATTACTTTGTCATTTACAATAGCAACAACACTATCCTGCAATGAGTAGCCCGTATTAACTAGTAAAAACAGGATCAAGAAAAACAGTCCTTTTGCATTATTCATAATCTGTTTGGTCTTCATAGCCGTAAATTCCTCTTCTGAGTAACGCGGATGTCTTGTTGTTCGTTGTTGTTAAACCCTTGGGCAAGAATTCAATGAATAAAGCATTATCTGTCTTTGTGCCCGTCCAATAATCTCTGGCAACAAGTTTAAGTGAGTAGCAACAACTATCATATTCTAGTCCAAGCATTGTATCGATTAAATCCTCTGTATCTCTTCTATTGTTTGAGAATGAGTAGTTATATTTCCCAATTATGGAAAAATGAGTATTAAAAGAGTAAACTCCAGACAAGTCAATCTCTTCTCCACTGCCGCGAAAATATCTATAATCAGCATTAAATAATTTATTCATAGAACTAGAGCTATTATTATACCTATACCTGATATTATTGCGCATTCCATGACCTTTGTGCGGGTTCCATACTGATCCTATAGACAATGATGAACTACTGCTTAGTCTAGTAGTCATGAGACCGATAATATTCGAAGCATCGGAATGCGATTTTGTATTATCTGTTAGATGAACATCTCTATCATCGAAGTATATTAATTGACCAATGGTTCCAGTGAATAATTCATCACCTGAACTTTCATCTATTATTCTATGTGTCAGAGCTAGAGAAATCTGTTTTGCATCATTGATTCTGTCCTCACCATAAAATTTGTTCTCCGATAGTAGAGAATATTTGAACTCTTTTAGACCAGTGTCAAATAAAGGATTGCCATCTTGATTACCCACCGGAATGTATAATAAGTATGCCTGTGGCTCTAATGTATAAAGTTTATTTCCAACAAATTTATCGAAATATAGTTTTCCACGGATACTAGCTACTGCTGTGGTCTTAGATTTTGGATCTACAGTGTTATTATCAAGGCTATAGTCAATATGCCTTATACCGAATTTTGGAGTAACTTCCCAACCATCTGAGAGCAATGGCATTTCAATACTTGGATAAAATAGATACCTAGTTCCCTCAACCACAGAATTATCTTTATGCTCAAACTTATCAATGCTTGCTTTGATGTGGTAATTGAATTCGGAGTTACTCTTATTTTTGTAGTTAAATTTAAATGAAGGTACAGTTTCATATTGCTCATCAACACCGGATGTTGATGGTTGATAGTATAGCGAAGATAACTCATAACTATAAATATCCTCATCTGTATATGTTTCTCCAAATAATCTAATTTCCCTTTTCACACTAGACTGACTGACAGTACTCAGAGAATTCCCAAAATCATTAAAGTAATCACGGTCAGAAACTCTGCTATATGAGAGATCACTACTGATCATAGTACCAATTAATCCACTTCTGTTGCTAGCAAGGGTGCTATACAAGGTCCTATTATCATCAATATTATAAATATATCGGTCATCACCATATTCATCATCATTTTCCAGATGTGCAAAATTTATTAAGCTTCTCGTTTTATTATGTCCCATATATCTAAATTCATTATCAAATAATACACCTCTATCACTATGGGACGTGACTTCTATAGTAGCATCGTAATTTTGAGCTAAATTGAAGTAATATGGGATAGATAATGCTGTCCCGCCATCTCCGGATGAACCAAAGGAAGGTGTCAATATTCCTGATTGTCTTTTATCTGTTAGAGGATAACTCATAAATGGAGAGTAAAAAATTGGAATGTTTTTATATTTAAGAAGCATATTATAGGAAAGGCCTCTCTCATCTTTATCATAAAGTTTGGTAGAAGTTGAACTAAGTTCCCAATCGGGGTCGTTAACATTACATGCTGTATATGTAGCATTCTTAAGATGTATATCTTTATTTCTTTTAACTATTATTGTCTCTGATAGTCCTGAGCCTGAATTTTTACTTCTAAAATACTTAGCCTTAGAAAATGTGATATCACTATCCATACCCTGATATTCCGCAGATTCTGAATATACTGAAATCTCCTCATTAAAATAACTAACATTACCCGACGCTGAGACATTTTTTGTATCTGTGAGATATTTAATTTTATCTGCCCTTAACATATCACCTTGTCTTTCAGCCTCAGCATTACCTTCCGCAAGAAACTCTTCTCCAGTTTGACTTTGACTGTCAGCTCTAATCTCAAGTGTAGACTCATCAGATATTACAAGCGTTCTGACATCCTCGAAAGTTTCAAAAGTATTTGATTTACAAACACCTGACTCCTCATCGAGGTATTCACTGTCATTAAGAGAGATTGTTATAACTTTGTCTCTCGGACTATTTTGATCATTATTATTAACTTGAACGATAGAGCTTTCAGACATCTCTAGCTTAGGCCTTTCTATTTGACCAAACTTCTTAAATGTCTTCTGGTCTATAATAATTTCAAATACTTTTTCATTTCTAAACACTACGGAAAGGTTTTTAATTTCTTTCGAATTTATATTGTTGTAGAAATAATAATTCCAGTGATTATCATTAAAAGGACTTGATATGGGTTGTCCTAGAAGGTACACCACTTGCTCTCTAGATAGGCCGATATCAAGCTGCTTAAAATTTTTCTCTTCCACAAGACGACCTTGTTCAAGAGGTATAATATAAGGCTCAATCTGAATAATCGACAGTTTTTCTTGGACGTCTTTTTGAATATCACTAACGAAATCTAGGATGCCGGCATGAGCCGTCGATGTGATCAATAGCATGAATGCTGTTAAGAAAGATCTTATTTGTATTGTTAGAACCATCGTGGAAAATTATAGCATTATCTGATGCTTCATTTAAATTATCACTTTTTTATGATTGAGATAATCTCGTCAGTGAGCCTTTGAGGGCCATCTTCACCACCGATTATTCTATGAAGGATACCTTTTCCCCTATAAAAGTCTATAATTGGTTCAGTCTGCTCTGCATAGACTTTGAGACGATTTGTGACAGTTTCCTCGTTATCATCAGCCCTTTTAACAAAAACACCCTCTCCGCACTTATCCCCCTCCCTGAAATCTGAAAAATACTCATTTTCTATTTTCCCGCATGTATTGCAAGTTATTCGCCCAACACATCTTTTAATTATCAAATCAGCTGGTACATCTATGAGAAAAACA